>NZ_JAUBOZ010000091.1:0-24019 GCF_036700475.1 Microcoleus sp. T2B6
GTTCTCTTCCCTAACTCGATTTCAGTTTTCCACTGGGCATTCTTGCCAATTACTAACGTCCCAATTTGTTCTGCTGTCAAACGATCAACAATCACACGACTGGTATGATGTAAGTAATTATCGACTTTCTGATTGCGACAGCGTGTTAAGCGCTGAATCCGTGGTGAAGTTTGGCGATTTCCTCTCAATTGGGATTGTAATTTTGCTTGGCGTTTGTTGTAGAACTGGTTGATCGATTTTAAGGGTCGCCCGTTAATCAACAAAGGGATAAATCCCGGTTGATTTGAAGTTAGCGCTACTAAATTATCCAGCCCCAAATCAATACTAGCTACAGAGTTTGCCTCGCCAAGGGTGGACTCCGGTTCATCGTAAATTACCTCAATTACATAGGAATCACATTTCGGAACCAGTCTAACTTGGCAAACCAGGTCGGGGCTGACTTTGGTTTTAATTGAAAGCTCAGTACCCGAAAGCTTAATGATTCCCTTTTTCAACTGTTTGCTACTAATCGCTTGAATTGTGTAGATGAGAAGGTTTCGCCCTTTGATTTTATCTTTGTACTTTGGCAGTTTTGGGCGACCAGTGAATTTGGAAGAATCAGCCTTGTAAGCTTTAACCGCCTCAAAAAAAGATTTCCAATTCTTGTCTAGCACCATCAAGATTTGCTGGCTGACTTTGGCAGGCAAAGCCTTGTAGGCTTCATGAGACTTCATCAAGCGGTTCATTTCGTTATAACTGACATACTTCCATCCATAAATAAAGCTCTGACGAATGACGTAATTGGCGGCATTGTAGAGGTTTTTGGATTTGAAAGCTAATTCGTCAATTTGGGCGAAACGGTGTGACGTTGATTTAATGATGTGCCTCTGGAGTTAGTTGCATTTAAGGCTTCCATTTTTTAACCTATGTGTAGTTCACTCGACCACCATGATAATATCATACTACTATTGTTTATAATTGCTTATAAACTCAACGAAGTTTTACAATACGTCTCCATTGCTTGAGTCGGTTGATAGCAGATTCAACTATATTGCGTTGACGGTAGATTTCACGGATAAAAGGATCGCGACGCAGTTCATTTGAAAGTCGTGGGATGGTAAAACGGATACCTCGCCGACGTAGATCGCGAAGGATGCGACGACGTGCGATCGCCTTTGTCTCCTACGAATCTTTCAGGGGGTTGACGCGGAGGACCTGCACCAGAATGCGCTTACTGCTCCTTGTTCCATCAATGGTTCTAAAAAAATTGACTTGTTACGTTGACAAGCGACTCAGAATAAAAGTTATAGGTTTACCTTTACCCTCACTTTAACGTATGTGTATTTTGGTACTAAAACCACCACGAGAACGACCTAGTTTTTCCTGTGATTCGCCTTCTTTTTTCCACCATAGCCGAGAGTTGGCGGGCACGAATCACGGTTCGAGTGACGTAATGAACCGGATAGTCTAGCTTTCGGAGTTGGTCCGTATCGGCTTGTAGGCCTTATAAGACTTATTTCCTTTGATCGGCTTTTTGCCACCGATAAAACCGTGTTGCCACCCTGAACCCACTTACTATAACGTTTTGGCGGGTCTCACCACGGAGTCCCGGTTCTGAGTATCGACATAATGCCATTGACAACTTGTCGATGGTCGTGGCGCAGGCTTACCGGTTTTGGGTTGGAGCGGTGGTAGTAGCGGTTTTAACTAATCCCACTGTTCCGTACTTAAGTCTCCAAGGGTTCCTCAAGACTCCCTGCCGGAGCACGCCTATTTTCGAGGATACAACGAGGCAAGAAAACACGCCCTAGGCTTTTAAACTCATTATTGAGGATATCCACTGTATCACTTAAGTCAAGCATTGTCATGGTTTTAACACATATATTGTTTGCCATCCCCCTAGAGAAATATTTTTGGGTGAAATTATGTAAATAATTGTAAAGTTCTGAGCGATCGAACCAGTAGTAGGAGAAGATAGACGCAGCAATAAGGTGGCATCTATAAATTTTAGCTGAAAAAATCCTCTCCAAAATGAAATTAAGAGACGGGACATCTTCTTGATAATCTCTCCTTAACCATAATATCACTTGAGTGAGGCCCGACGATTAAAAGGTTGATTAATATCAGGGGAGAGGGTGGTATAAAAAACTACCTCAACATTAGGTACTCGATCTACTTACGGTAAAGTTGTTGTCTAATAGCGTCGGAAGAATATGATCAGAAAAAAAATTAGCAAAGTGTTGGTGGGATTAAGAACCCGTCATTTTTTGATAATCGATGCAATTTGTTTTGCGATCGCACCGTTACTGGCCTTGGAAATTCGTTTAGATGGCATATTGGATCTGACTCCCTACTTACAGAGCCTAGCGGTAGTTACAGTATTATTTGTAGCAGTCAAACTTCTAGTATTTTATGCCGGCGGCTTCTACAAGCGTTACTGGCGGTATGCGGGCCTGGAAGAAATGGCACAAATAACGATGCTGATAGGTATATCCCTAGCAGGGGAAATTATCTTGTTCCAAGAACTCTACCAGCTAAATAATTCGCCGATCGCCAATCTGCCACGATCGCTGCCGCTACTAGACGCTATGATCAGCTTTTTGTTAGTGGCGGCGATTCGTTTCAGCATTCCAGCCCTGGAAAGATGGAACCAAAAATCGTGGAAAGTTCAGCAACGCGATCGCGTCCTGATAGTCGGTGCGGGCAGTGCAGGCACATCTCTGATGCAAACGATGCAGAGGAGCCCAGAGGTAGGACTCGATCCAATCGCTTTCATAGACGACGACCGCAAAAAAATCTCCAAGCAGATTGGCAGACTGACTGTAGTCGGCAATCGCTGTAACATTCCGGAGGTAGTTCGATCGCTAAATATCGACAAAGTTATGATTGCCATCCCCTCAGCTCCGGGAAAAGAGATTAGGGAAATCGTAGAAATTTGTCAGTCAATTGGGATTCCAACCAGCACGCTCCCCGGCCTCAATGAAATCATCAACGGTCGTGTCAGTTTAGGTAGCCTCAGAGAAGTACAGATTGAGGACTTGCTCCGCCGCGAACCCATTCAAACCGATGTTGAGAAAGTCTTGGGATTGATTGGAGGCAAGAAAGTTCTAATTACCGGTGCGGGTGGCTCCATCGGCAGCGAACTTTGTCGGCAAATATTAAAGTGCGCTCCTGCGGAAATCATCATCGTCGGACACGGAGAAAATTCTGTATTCAACATTCAACAAGAATTAGGAAAAGTCCTGTCAGAACTCAAAAAAACCAGCAAAATCCCAACAGATATTACTCGCGTGACAGCCTTTATGGCCGATATTCGCTTTCGCGAGCGCTTAGAGTACGTTTTTCTAACAATGAGACCAGACATCATTTTTCATGCGGCCGCTCACAAACACGTACCCATGATGGAATTAAACCCGCCGGAAGCGATTACTAACAATGTGCGGGGGACGAAAAATCTGCTGGATCTGGCATTGAAATACAATGTGCAACAATTTGTGATGATTTCCACCGACAAAGCGGTGAATCCAACTAGCATTATGGGAGCTAGCAAAAGAGTTGCCGAAATGCTGGTGCTGCAAGCAGCCAAAAAAAGCAAAAACCCATTTGTAGTGGTTCGTTTCGGTAATGTTCTTGGCAGCCGCGGTAGCGTCGTACCTACTTTCAAGCGACAAATTGCTGAGGGCGGGCCGATCACAATTACCCATCCAGATATCACTCGCTATTTCATGACCATTCCCGAGGCAGTTCAACTGGTTTTGCAGGCAGCAGTCATCGGCAAGGGCGGGGAAGTATTCATGCTGGAGATGGGGGAACCAGTCAGAATTTTTGATTTAGCAAAAGATTTGATTCGGCTCTCAGGATATGAAGTGGGTAAAGACATAGAAATCGCGTTTACAGGGCTGCGGCCGGGAGAAAAATTGTTTGAAGAACTGTTTATTCCGGGCGAGAAATACAACCGCACTAAACACGAAAAAATTCTGAGTCTCGGCAATGCCAGCCGCCTAGTGAAAGAAAATATTGACCAGGAAGTAGAAGCCCTTTGTCAAGCAGGCGATCGCAATGATACCACTTTAATAGTCTCAATGTTACAGCAGTTAGTGCCTGAGTACGTACCAGGGTATTCAACCGCCAATTGGGACGCCACTACAGCCCAAAAAACAACCCCTGTGGCAAAGATTAGCAGTGCAGCATCTATTCAGTTAGAGAATGATTTGCGTGTGGCTCTGGCAAATGAGGAGTTTCGGATTCACTATCAGCCGATCGTCTGCCTGGAAACTAATAAGATTAATAGTTTTGAAGCGCTGTTGCGCTGGCAGCACCCGAATCGAGGTTTGCTTTGGCCAGACGAATTCCTACCAGCGGCAGAAGAAACTGGCTTGATTGTTCCTATTGGCGAGTGGGTACTGGGGCAAGCTTGCAGCCAGATGCGGATTTGGCAGTCGCAATTTCGTCTTAACGCTCCTTTAACAGTCAGCGTGAATCTGACTAGCAAACAGTTTTTCCAAGCTGACTTAATTGAGACGATTGCCAAAATATTGAAAGAAACAAATCTCGATGCTCAGAGTTTGAGGTTAGAAATTCCTGAGTATGTTGTGACGGAAAATTCCGAGTTGGCTGGGTCTGTTTTTCTCAAACTTAAAACTTTAGGGGTGCAAGTACAAATCGACCACTGTGGTCTTAGTGATGTATCATTAACTCAGCTCTACCAATTGACGCGGCTGAAGTATGGGAAATTCGACAGTTTGAAGCTAGATTGCTCTCTAGTCACCGGCCTGGATGCTAGCAACCCCAACTTAGAAATTTTTCACAAAATTATTGCCATAACTCAAGAGTTAGGTATGGGCATGATTGCCACAGGAGTAGAAACGAGCTGGCAAATAGCTCAGCTAAAATCTATGAAGTGCGTCTACGGACAGGGATACTTTTTCTCGAAGCCTGTAGAAGGCTCTAAGGTAGAAAAATTGATTGGGGGTATGGCTGTTAAAAGTTAATGGGACATTTGTGAAAAAGTTGGAAAGGGGAAATACACGATTGGGAATTCACCAATTAGCACGCAGGTAATTAGTTACTAATGCAACAGTTGAAACCACTAACATTGCGCCGGAATTTTTCCTGGACTTTCACGGGCAACCTCATTTATGCCGCTTCCCAGTGGGGGATGTTGGTGGTGCTTGCTAAATTGGGCAGTCCTGAAATGGTGGGTCAATTTACCTTGGGATTGGCAGTGACAGCGCCCGTATTCATGCTGACAAATCTGCAACTGCGATCGATCCAGGCAACTGATGCTAAACACGAGTATCTTTTCGGGGACTATCTGGGACTCAGATTGATCGGTATATTCTTGGGAATTTTGATTGTGGCAGGGATTGTGATCGCAGCGGGATATCGCTGGGAGACATCGCTGGTTATTTTAACGTTGGCTTTAGCCAAAGGATTTGAGTCGATCAGTGATGTATTTTACGGACTGATCCAGAACCACGAACGAATGGATCGCATTGCCCTATCCCTAATGATTAAAGGGCCACTTTCACTGGTCATGTTGGGCATAGGAGTCTACTCAACGAGGACTGTTTTAGGGGGCGTAGTAGGTTTGACTGTTGCTTGGGCTGTTCTTCTCTTTACTTTCGACGTTCGTAGTGGGGCATTACTGCTGAAATCTCCTCCTTTATTAGAAGGGGAGAATTTGCCAGAACTGGCGCTTCAGTCACCAGTAGTAATTAAAAATCCCCTCCAACCGCGCTGGGATTGGAAAACCCTAGTTAAGCTGATTTGGCTTGCCCTTCCTCTAGGTTTGGTGATGATGCTGATTTCCCTCAATACAAATATCCCTCGCTACTTTATCCAGCGGTATTTGGGCGAGCGAGAACTGGGAATTTTTGGTGCCATATCTTACCTAATGGTCGCAGGAACAATGGTCATAAGTTCGCTAGGGCATTCAGCCAGTCCGCGATTGGCAAAATACTACGCAGCGGGAGATAGCGCTGCTTTCCGCAAGCTTCTGTTTAAGCTGGTACAATTTGGGTTCGGGCTGGGTGGGGCGGTCGTCCTAGTGGCTATGGTGGTCGGTCGGCAGCTTCTCACTCTGATTTATAGACCTGAATATGCCGAGCAGGCAGATATATTAGTGTGGTTGATGATAGCCGCAGGTATTGGTTACGGATGCTCTTTTCTAAGTTCCGCTCTGACAGCTGCTAGGTGCTTCCGCATTCAATTGCCTTTGTTTACTTTAGTAACAGGGGCTTCAGCGACAACGGGCTTGTGGTTAATTCCCGCTTACGGACTGCGAGGAGCAGCGTTTGCCTTAATTATTGCGTCAGTTGTGCAACTATTTTTAAGTTTGGGAATTATTTTCTATGTACTCCATCAAATCAGTAGATATTCAAACGCAGAATCATAAAGCTAAATTGAGCGATGGCGGTTTAATACGCATCCTCCACGTCGTAGGAGGCATGAGCCAAGGTGGGATCGAAACTTGGCTCATGCACGTCCTCAGACATATCGATCGCGATCGCTTCCAGATGGATTTTCTGGTTCACACTACCGAACCCTGCGCTTACGACGATGAAGTTCTCGCCCTTGGCAGTCGAATTATCCGTTGCCCTCACATCCACCAACCGTGGATATACAGCCCTCAATTCAAACAAATTCTCCGCGATTATGGCCCATACAATATAGTTCACAGTCACGTTCATTACTTCAGCGGTTACGTTCTTCGCTTGGCGAAGCAGGCAGGAGTAGCCATCCGGATTGCCCACAGCCATAACGATACTTCCTCAGCTGAAGCAAAGGCGAAATGGTCTCGACAATGGTATTTAAGTTTAACCCGACGGTGGATTAGTAAGTATGCTACTTTAGGACTCGGATGCAGCCAGAAAGCAGCCGTCGATCTGTTTGGTCCTGCTTGGAAAAGCGACCCCCGTTGGCAAATTCTCTACTATGGCATCGACCTAACGCCATTTGGAGAACAGCTCGATCCAGTGTCAGTACGGGGTGAATTAGGTATACCTGATGATGCTTTTGTAGTTGGTCACGTAGGTAGATTTGAAGAACAAAAAAACCACCTATTTCTGTTGGAAATAGCAGCGGAAATTGCCAAGCGAGAACCTAAAATCTACCTGTTACTGATAGGTAGTGGTTCCCTACTTCCGCATATCGAGCAAAAAGCAATTGAGATGGGTTTAACCGACCATATTATATTTGCAGGCAACCGACGAGACGTACCCCGCCTGATGCTTGGTGTAATGAATGTTTTCATGTTGCCATCCCTTCATGAGGGATTACCAGTAGTAGGAATAGAAGCTCAAGCCACTGGGTTGCCCTTTATTTTGTCGGATGTTATTACAGAAGAGGTAGATATAGTCAAGCCTTTAGTGCAACGCATCAGTCTGTCCCAACCAGCCTCCGTGTGGGCTGATGCAGTTTTGGCAGCTAGAAATGCCGCCTCGCTCCTTACCCGCGCAGAAAGTCGAGCTATTCTAGAAAGCAGCCCATTTAATATAGCATTTAGTGTAAAATCACTAACAAAAACTTATCGCGATGAATCGTGCCCCAAATATTAGAGCAGATAAAGTTAGCCTTTTAGTTCTTGCGGCTCATTGTTTTATTGTGGCAAGTTTGAATTTGTTCTACTTGCTGTATGATTTATGGGGTTTAGAAGCTGAGTCGCTGATTTATCCTACCTGTTGTTTGTTCATGGCACTCGCTATTTGGACATATTGGTCGTGGTATCTGGTTACACAAAGCTTATTTAACCCTTATCTGTTGTTTTTTCTGTCAGCGGTACTATTTAACGGCGGGCAGGCACTGTTAGAAGTTTTTCACATGAATCCGGAGGGTATTTTAGATGGAGAACTCACATCAGAAAGCCTCCTCAAAACCCTGTTTTTTGTGCTCCTTGGTTTATCATCATTTCATTTAGGGGGATTAATTAGTGCTGTTCACGGAAAAGTCAGAGGTGCCAAAGCAAAGCAAAAAAAAGACTTAGAAACTGTTCGGAAGGATACTTCTAAAGTTGGATGGACATTTTTTAGCATATCGTTTTTGCCATCTTTGATCGTAATCCAACAAACTATTAGCATTGTTTTATCTGGTGGCTATTTTAGCCTTTACCAACAAGATGATGCTACCAGTTTTAGTGCAGCACCTCAAATCTTGTCTGATTTTCTTGTGCCAGCCTCTCTGTTTATACTTGCTAGCAGTACAAAGATACCCAAAAGTCAATTTATATCTGCATCTGTGATCGTTGTTTATGTAGCAACTAGGTTTTTCTTAGGCCAAAGAAATCAAGCCGTAATGCCATTGATTGCCTTTGCATGGCTATGGAATAAAATGATTTACCCAATTCCTAAAACTTTATTATTCGGGGTGGGTGGCTTTTTAGGATTCATTGTTCTGCCTTTGGTTGGAGCTACTAGAAATTCTGCAGGTCAAGATCGTTTATCTGCTGATTCGCTGTTGCAAACCTTGTCTTCTATGAATAATCCTGTTGCAGAAATTATCTCTGAAATGGGAGGTTCGATAAACACCGTTGCTTACACCCTCGAACTCGTTCCCAAGGTTCATGGTTACAACTTGGGGGCTGACTACTTCTATGCCTTACTTACCCTGATTCCTAATTTGTTTTGGAAAATTCACCCGACTATTGAGCGAGGCACCTGCGGTAAATGGTTAACCCGGCAAATTAAGCCCAGCTTTGCTGCCAGAGGTGGTAGCTTAGGGTTTTCTTTTATTGCCGAAGCTTATCTCAATTTTGGTTGGGCGGGAGGACTCATTGCCTTGGGATTACTTGGTTTTCTGGTAGGAAAACTTACTTTATGGGCAACCCGATCGGAGAATCCAGCTAAAATGGCAATGGTTGCCAGCTTCCTTTCTTTTTTCATGTTTTACGCCCGCTCTGATTCTATTTCTCAGATTCGTTCTTTAGTATGGTACTCTCAGATTCCCTATGGGAGCGTGCGCTTGCTAGGCTGGTTACGATCCAAAAAATTGATCGCATAAGCTGTCAATAGTTTGATGTTTTTAGGGTAAGAAGTTAACGTTGTGATTGTTGCTACTAGATTTAGAGCGAAAAAGTTGCAGCGTATCACCGCTAGCTACTTGCAAAGAGTTTCTCTTAACCTCACAGTTAGCCACGCAATTACTCTCCCAAATAATTCCGGCCTTCATGGTGTTTGCTGTTTGATTATCAACTAGAGAATTGTCATTAACTTTCACCCGATCGAACAATCCGTCAACAATGATTGCCGCTCTGTAATAGTCATTAAAAGAACCGCTACTTCGACCCGGATTTAGAATAGTGTTATGGGAGATTTCCCCGCCAACGATCGGCATGGATATATAAATACCTCCACCTAGAGAGTTTTCAATTGTGTTTCCCAAAATGCGGAGATTTTTAGTTACCACCTTGGGAAATTTATATCTCCATAATTTTATGCCATTAGCCAGATTGTCGCCACCGCTACCATTCCCAGAGAAATTACTAAAATAAATTTGATTGTTCAGAATGTTTAGGTTTTCGATCGGTGCGTCGGATCTTGGCTCTAACCAAATACCCGCGCTGCTAGTATCACCCCCCAATTTGCGCCAATCATTAATATTTAGGCTAATTTGATTATGGGATATTGTGCAATTGCCGATGGCTGGATTGGTAGTATTAGTTTTGTAAAAATAAGACCATATTGCAATACCTGTGTTAGCTTCTTTGATGATATTATGGGCGATCGTTTGATTGTTGGAACTGATGGCGAAACCCGTAACATATATACCATTTGTAAAACCATGAATTATGTTATTATCAACAATTTGGTCATCTCCGTGAATCTCAATAGCCGTCCTTGCTCCAGGTGTTCCCGCACCATCCCTGGAAGAGAAATAATTATGAGATATCCTCACTTTTTTGGCATGGCTGTAAATTGTTGAGTGATCGTAATCGACGCTGCCTCCACCTATTAATTCAAAAATGTTATTTTTAATTTCTACGTCAGATACTAATAGCTCGCCGTTGACAGAGATCGCATTAACATTGTTGAGACTTGTAAATCTACACCCCGCTATATGAATTCTTTTACCTGCAAAAATACGGAGCGCGTATCTATGTTTTGTGTTGCCTTCAAGCTCGGATTCGGAGCTAACTGGATTGGCAGTGCCGTTACCATCAATGGCAATATTATACATACCAAAATCAGAAAGATCGGTTTTGGGTTTTTCCCCTGCTAAAATAGCGCTATAATTACCTTGTCTATCCGCTAATTTAATAATGCTGTTGTGATGTCCAGACCCGCTTAAAATTACCTTTGGTCGAATGGTAATAGCTTGTAAGCTACCAGGGTTAATACTAACCTTATAAATTCCAGTGGGGAAAAATAATATTCCGCCCCCAGAACCATCGACGGCATCAATTGCTTTTTGAATAGCGCTGGTGTCATCTGCAATGCCGTTGCCAATAGCTCCAAAGTCTTTGACAGAAACAGTAACAGGTTTTGCCAACATGGTAGATTGAATCGGGGCAGTAACTCTAACATTTAGAGACGATTGCTGTAAATCAGGATTACTTTTTAATTGGGACGCTCGTGCAGATGCCGCCCGCGCTATCTCGCTTCTAATAGGGATAGACTGCTGTCCATTTTCCGCAGTTACATCGGGTTGTCGTTGAGTGTTAAGTTTATTTAAGACCCTCAACGATAAAATTACTATAAATCCTAATCCTACCGTAAGCAACAAGGTTTTAAGTAGCACGATTTTTGATATTTTATATTTCATAGCCTTTGTTTCCAGGAGGAGCGATCGCAGTTGCGATACATGAAAAAAAATATTTTTGTAACAATTTTTAACAATCTGCCTTAATGTAGATGCTATGTTATAAATTATAGTTTATTCACGCAAAAAACTTTAGGCTAGGGAGAATAAATTTACCAAATTTAATTTTTTTGTAAAAATAATATTTTTTTATCGATTCTATATTAGAAATAGAAGGTTTCTAGTAAATTAATTGTAGGGGCTGTCGATAGATGAAAGTTGTTGTAACCCTTGAATATCGGTTCGATCGCACGCCAGATGGAAAAGTGTGGACGCAAACAACCTTTCCCTATAGCTTCTGGACGCGCTACTTAGAAGTATTCGATCGCGTCAGCGTAGTAGCCCGTACCCGCGATGTACCCCGCGTGCCTTCAGATTGGCAACGCGCAGACGGCGAGGGAGTTTCCTTTGCCCCCATTCCATACTACATCGGCCCTTGGCAGTATCTCCGCAAGGCGCGACAAGTCAAACAGGCGGCCAGAAACGCTGTCGGCCCAGACGATGCCGTAATTTTACGCCTGAGTTCCCAAATAGCTTCCTGCATCCAACCGATGTTGTGTAAAATCAGACATCCCTACGGTGTAGAAATTGTGGCAGACCCTTATGATGTATTTGCGCCCGGTTCCATCAAGCATCCCTTGCGCCCTCTTTTTCGTTGGTGGTTTCCACGAGGTTTGCGGCGCGAATGCCAAGAAGCCTGCGCTGCTGCCTATGTGACCAAAGAAGCTTTACAAAAACGATATCCTTGCCCCAATTTATCGATTGGTGTCTCAGATGTAGAAATTTTAGAAGATTCGCTGGTGGCTGCACCCCGTCCCCGGCGCGGGGAAACAGGAATTTTTACGATCCTGTTTGTAGGTTCCTTAGCCCAACTATATAAAGCTCCCAATATTTTGATTGAAGCTGTGGCAATCTGTTTGCAGGAGGGGATCAATATTGAATTAATTATGGTTGGCGATGGCCAATACAGAGCAGAACTGGAAGAACAAGCCAAAGCATTGGGCTTGGGAAAGCAAGTTTCTTTCCTCGGTCAGTTGCCATCTGGGGATGCAGTACGCACCCAGTTAGATCGCGCCGACCTTTTCATTCTCCCCTCATACCAAGAAGGCTTGCCCAGAGCAATGGTAGAAGCAATGGCAAGAGCTTTGCCTTGTATTGGCTCTACCGTCGGTGGCATTCCCGAATTACTGCCAGATGAGGATATGGTGTCGCCTGGTAATGTAAATGCCTTAGCGACTAAAATTCGGGAGGTAGTAACAGATCCCGATCGCATGGCGCAGATGTCAGCCCGTAACTTGGAGAAAGCCAAAGAGTATACAGATGAAGTTCTCCGCCAGCAGCGGCTGGTATTTTATCGCTACGTGCGAGAGCAAACAGAAGCATGCTTGAGGGCAAAAAAATGAACAAACTTTTAATTGTTACTACTATCCCCGATACCCTTGACTTTTTTCTGCCTTTGACCAAGCACTTACGGAGTCAAGGTTGGCGAGTAGATGCGATGGCGAAAGAGCTGTCCACTAGCAAGGAATACCTACAATTTTTCGATCGCGTTTGGGATGTTGAATGGTCGCGCAATCCCCTCGATCCCAAAAATTTGATTAGTGCTCCGGCACAAATTCGGCAGGCCTTTTTGCAAGAGCAATACGACTTAGTAAATGTTTCTACGCCTGTAGCTGCTTTCGTTACTCGCTACGCTCTGAATAATTGGAGAAAGCAGGGAAAAGTAAAAGTAATCTACACAGCCCAAGGCTTTCATTTTTACGAGGGTGGTGCACCGCATAAAAATGCGATCTTCTTGGGACTGGAAAAGATTGCAGGATCTGGGACGGACTATCTAGTAGTCGTTAATCGCCAAGATGAAGCAGCGGCAAAACGTTATGGTTTGATTGCTGCCGAACGAGTCCATTACATTCCCGGAACTGGATTAAATCTCGATCGCTTTAATCCCCATGCCATTTCGGAAACTGAAATAAACCGTGTCCGTGAAGAGTTGGGGTTAGCACCGGAGAATCCGTTGTTTTTATCAGTGGCTGAATTTATTCTCCGCAAGCGTCCTTGGGATATTTTAAAGGCATTAGCTAAACTAGAACGGCCTCAAGTTCACTTAGCTTTTGCCGGAAATGGCAGAATTTTAGAGGAAATGCAGCAACTCGCATCCGAGTTGGGAATTCAAAAGCAAGTGCATTTTTTGGGAGTGCGACGAGATATTCCCGTTTTGATGCGTGCGTCTGTAGCTACTTTGATTGCTTCCGATCAAGAAGGTCTACCTAATTGCGTCATGGAATCTTTGTGCATGGAAGTCCCTGTTATCGGTACAGAAATTCGGGGCACCCGCGATTTATTAAAAGATGGCAATGGACTGCTGGTTAAATTGGGAGATGTGAAGGAAATTGCCAAAGCAATGGCATGGATTTTAGACCATCCCAAAGAAGCTCAAGAAATGGGCAAGCGCGGACGAGAAGATATGGTTAATTATGACGTGCCCCATATCTTAGATCTATACGGAAATCTGTATAGTGAAGCTTTATCGAATTAATTACAACCAGCCGAAGCATAAGACGGAATCAGCTATGAGTATTTGCCTTAACCCAGACTGCACCCAACGAAATTTGCTGGTAGATTCCAGAGAGCGATATTGTCAAAGTTGCGGGAGCAATTTAGTGTTGCAAAATCGCTATTTGGTAACAAAATTAATTCGCGATTTTTGCGATCCGGGCTATAGTTCGATCTACCTGGTCGATGATAATGGTACGCCCAAAATTTTGAAGGTTTTGCAACAACGTTACAACAATAAGCCAAGGATAATACAGCTTTTTCGGCAAGAAGTAGAGGTATTAAAAAATTTGGAGCATCCGGCGATTCCCAAGGCCGATTGTTACTTTCAACACCCGGTAAGTAATGGCAAGAGTTTGCATTGCGTTGTCATGGAAAAAATTGAGGGTTGCACTTTAAAGGAATGGCTGCAACAACACCAACCTATTGACCAGAAACAAGCCATTGAATGGTTAGAGCAGATAGTAAATATTCTAAATTTTGTGCATCAGCGGAAATATTTACATCGCGATGTAAGAGCCAATAATATTATGATCGAGAAGAGTGGTAAGCTGGTGTTGATTGACTTTGCTGGGGCTATAAAAAGAGATTTAATCTACAAGACTTATGCCTATATAAGGAAAGTAATCAGCGCCTTCATATTTACAAAGACTGAAACAGACGGTTATACACCTCCCGAACAAAACAGAAATTATTGTTTGCCTCAATCAGACTTTTTTTCGCTAGGACGAACTTTTGTTTATTTGCTTACAGGTAAAGAACCAAAAGATGAATCAATGTACGATGGAAAATATAAGGTTTTAACTTGGCGAAAATATGCTATAAATGGGGTCTCCGAGCGGTCGGGAAATTTAATCGATAAATTGATGACACCTAATGTTTCAGATCGCTACAAAAACGCAGGGGAAATATTGGAGGAAATAAGAATTATTAAGGAAGAACTCGATGCCAATAAATTGAAAAAATTATAATTTATAATGCTTGAGCAAGGATATAAAGATTAATGCGCTAGTATATCCAGAGAAAAACTATCCTTTGAAAGGGCGCAATTGACACCGATAAATTTGTTAGCCAATAACTACAAGTAGAGAATAGACCATGAATAATGACCAATCACGAAGCATCCAATTGAGTAAATTAGTTAAGTTTGTATTAGATAGGTTAGTGGCAGCGATCGCCCTTTTGGTTTTCTCTCCCGCAATACTAATAGTGGCGATCGCCATTTACCTTCGCATGGGTAGCCCAATTGTCTTTACCCAACCGCGGCCGGGCAAAAACGGCGAAGTTTTCCGATTCTACAAGTTTCGCACGATGACGAGCGATTGCGACGCCGATGGCAATCTTTTAAGTGATGAAAAACGCCTGACTGCGATCGGTCAATTTTTACGGAAAACCAGTTTAGATGAACTACCCCAACTTTGGAATGTTCTTAAGGGTGATATGAGTTTTGTGGGGCCGCGTCCTTTAATGGTCGAATATCTAGAACGTTACAGTCCCGAACAAGCACGCCGCCATGACGTGATGCCGGGAATTACAGGGTGGGCACAAATTAACGGGCGCAATACCATTTCTTGGGAACAAAAATTCAAACTAGATGTTTGGTATGTGGATAATTGGAGTTTGTGGCTTGATCTGAAAATACTTTTCTTGACGGTATGGAAAGTAGTCAAAAAAGAAGGGATCAGCCAAGCCAATCATGCCACAGTGGAAGACTTCAATGGAAATAATTGACAATCGTTACTAGGGTGCGTTAGACTTGATCAACTGGTGGAAAAATTTTTAAGTGCATCTGAGACACCGTAGAAGAGTAAAACAGAATCGTTGTCTGGTTAAATCAGAGCAGGATAAGGATAGAAAAATGGCACTGTCTTGGCAAACACTTCACAACTTAGAGAAAGAATACGGCGATTCTTTTTTCATTTTGGATCTCAGACAATTTGAAAATAACTATAAAGAATTCCTCCAAGGTTTCCGTTCCATTTATCCGAATACCAACCTGGGTTATTCTTACAAAACTAATTACATCCCCAAGTTATGCCAAACCGTGCATTCTATGGGAGGATATGCCGAAGTAGTCTCCCAAATGGAGTATGATTTAGCGATCGCGATCGGCGTACCTCCCACCCGCATTATTTTCAATGGTCCACTGAAGCAACAAGAAGATATGGAAAAAGCTATTTTGGCTGGTTCCATAGTCAATTTGGACTGCTTAGAAGAAGTAGAAATGGTCGAAGCTTTGGCCGAAAGATTACCCGAACAGAAAATAGCGGTGGGATTAAGATGTAATTTCGAGATTGACACCACTCGCATATCTCGATTTGGGTTTGATGTAGCAGGAGGCGAACTCGATCGTGCTTTCAAAAGATTGACAGCATTAAATAATGGTTCGGTCGATGGACTCCACTGCCACATTTCCACTGCGGCAAGAAGCACTGAATCCTTCGCTCGCCGGACTCAGAAAATTATCGAATTAACCGATCATTATTTCAAGGATAAACAGCCGAGATATATCGATATAGGCGGCGGTTTCTACGGGAAAATGACCGATGATTTAAAGAGTCAATTTGAGGGCTATATTCCCAACTATCAGGAATATGCCGAAGCGGTTGCGTCGCAAGTAAAAAGCAAATATCCCGATAACTCTGGTCCGGAATTAATTATTGAACCGGGTGTAGCTATTGTGTCCGATGTGTTGAATTTCGTGGCGAAAGTTGTGGGATTAAAAACAGTGCGCTCTCGCCAAATTGCCCTCGTAGTTGGTAGCATTCACAACGTAAAACCAACCGGGACTGATAAAATTTTGTCCTTGCGAGTTTACGGAAACGACGAAAATAGCGCTCGCCGAAAACTTGCAGGAAAAGTTGATATCGTCGGATATACTTGTATGGAACACGATTGTTTATACAAGGAATATTCCGGCGAAATAGGTATAGGAGATTATGCAGTTGTTGAGAATATGGGTGCTTATACTGTAGTCTTCAAACCACCATTTATCCGCCCGAATCCGCCCATAATTAGCTATGACTCCATCCAGAACGAGTATACACTAATCAGACGGGGAGAAACTTCTCAGGATGTGTTCTCTACTTATGTGATATAAGCAGCACAACAATCCATGTACTCTTGACTTGTGCGGGAAACTGCAAGTTCAAAATTTAATCTGCTGTTCGCAAACGCTCAAAAATATGAACGTAATCTTGACTTGTGCGGGACGCCGCAACTATCTGTTGAAATTCTTCCAAGAAGCACTAGGAAATGGAGGAAAAGTATTGGCTTGTGATGCTACTTTAGAAGCGCCGACATTACAAGAAGCTGACGAAAAGTTTTTGTTGCCGCCGATCAACCACAGCGATTATTTCGATAAGTTGCTGGCTATCTGTCAGCAAAATCAGGTGCGGTTGGTGATTCCGCTGAACGATTTAGAATTGCCTTACCTGGCCAAACAACGCGATCGCTTTCTCGAAATAGGAACGATCCCACTTGTTTCTTCTCCCGAAGTTATCGATATTTGTTTTGACAAGTTTGCGACATTTCAATTCTTACAAAACCTCGGCATTTCTGCCCCAAAAAGTTATCTTTCTTTGGAGGAAGCAAGGCAAGCGATAGCCCAAGGAGAAATATCTTTTCCGTTAGTAGTTAAACCTCGGTGGGGCAGTGCATCTATTGGCATTGAATATCCCGAAGATGACGAAGAATTGGAATTAGCTTATCGCTTTGTTAAAAAATCGCTGATGAAATCGTTCTTAGCCGAAGTAAGTTCCTCCGATCCCGATCGGTGTATCTTAATTCAAGAGCGAGTAATCGGACAAGAACACGGTCTGGATATTATCAATAATTTAGATGGCTCATACATAACTACTTTTGTCAAGCGCAAGCTGACCATGCGAGCCGGAGAAACCGATCGGGCTGTGACGGTCGAAAATGAAGAAATTAAACAGTTGGGTGCGAAAATTGGTCAAAAATTGGGTCATATCGGCAACCTGGACTGCGACGTAATGGTGGGACAAAAAGGTTTGTGCGTGCTGGAATTGAACCCGCGTTTTGGTGGTGGATATCCCTTTTCCCAGATGGCAGGGGCAAATATTCCGGCAGCCTTAATAGCTTGGGCTAAGGGAGAGGAACCCGATCCTAATTGGTTAACCGTGGAAGCAAATATAGCTTCTTCCAAATGCGATCGCCTTGTGACTGTTCGTAAATAGTAATCGGTATCCATACAAATACTATCGCTTGAGCGATCGCGATGGAAACCAAAAAATTGGTAACTAATCACCAACCACCAATGACTCAATTCAGCAAATTAATTAAGTGGGTATTAGATAGAGTAGTTGCTGCGATCGCACTACTAATCTTTTCTCCTATACTGTTGATAGTTGCGATCGCTATCCATATCCGCATGGGTAGTCCAGTTTTTTTTACCCAAGCGCGTCCCGGCAAAGACAGTCGCATTTTTAACGTCTACAAGTTTCGCACTATGACGAGTGAGCGCGACGCCGAGGGTAATTTGCTCCCCGATAAGCAACGCCTTACATCCCTCGGTCAATTCTTGCGTAAAACCAGTCTGGACGAACTTCCTCAACTGTGGAACGTTCTCAAAGGCCAGATGAGTTTTGTTGGCCCAAGACCGCTTTTGCCCACATACTTACCTTATTTTTCGGAAAAAGAAACAAAAAGGCACGATGTACTTCCAGGCATTACTGGATTAGCACAAATTAACGGTCGGAATCACCTGTTATGGGATGAAAGACTTGCTTTCGATGTATACTACGTTGAAAATTGGTCTTTATTTATGGATGTAAAAATTTTGGTTCAAACGGTTGAAAAAGTGCTGCGAAGAGAAGCGGTTGCTGTAGTCCCCAGTTACATAATGAAGGACTTAGATGATGAACGAAAACAGTGCGAGGGTTAGGAAAGCTTTACCATCAGAAAGTAGTAGTATAGAAAGCATACATAGAAATGCTTTCCCAAAACATTTTATATGCGACTGGCTTTTTGTGAGCCCCCTGGTATCGCGATATATTAGTAAAGTGATAGAAGACGCGGATATGAATCAAAAATATCCCGAATTTTTTACAGCAACTTTAACAGGCAATCTCGCTGGATATGTAAATGCTAAATTTTATGGGGAATGCCTAAGTATAAATTATTTAGCCGTTGCTCCTGAATTTCAACGCCAAGGTATAGCGAAACAAATGTTAGCTTATCTCCTGGCAGAATGCCAAAAGCATCACATCGAAAAAATTAGTTTAGATGTGGATATCAATAATCAGATCGCTTTAAGTTTATACAAAAAAATGGGCTATGAAGTCAAGTGTTGTAAATTTTTATATGAAGTACCAATAGATTACTTTTGTACGCATAAATGCTCGTTTGAAGTAAAAAATTGGCTGGAAGCAGAAGCATGGCAATATAGCTATGGTTTCTCATATATAATGCTGTCTATTAATAATTCAGACATTCTCAAGATTGGTAGATTAGGTAAAGCTTACTGGCGTATACCCGATTATAGTTGTCTAGAAGATGACAGGTTAACCTATGCTTTAAAATTAATCGATCCCAATCGTAATAAAATTTTTGTTAGATCCGATCAAATAATTTTAGCTCTGCCAAAGCAACCCATAAAGTTTTTGAAAATGGAAAAAAAACTCTAACAATGGATACACAAATTGTTAACTTATCAAGTAGTTGGTGGTTATCTAACCTGCAAAAAGTACGCCATGATATTTATCATTTGCCAGGGTATGTGAATCTAGAGGCAAAAAGAACTGAATATAGCCCAGAGGCTATTTTAATAGTTGATGATGAAAAAATGTTCTTTTTGCCCTATCTTGTGCGTCCGTGCGATAGAGTAGGGGAAGAGAATATATTAGAAGTATTTGATGTGGTATCCCCTTATGGCTATCCGGGAATGCTGTTGAACGAAGCTGCTACACCTGAGTTTTTGAATTTAGCAATAAATGAATTAACGCAAGTTTTACGCGCCAAAAACGTCTGTTCGGCTTTTTTACGGCTGCATCCTCTACTTAATGGAGCGTTAGAGCAAATTTTAAATCCGAATATTTGCCAAATCACTGGAGAAACTGTCTCTATTGACTTGCGAATTTCTGAAGCCGAAATGTGGCAGAACACTAGACGCAATCAGCGACAGTCAATAACTAAATGCAAGCAGGCCGGTTTTACAGCAAGAATGATGCCTGTTCAGCTATATATCGATAAATTTATCGAAATTTATCAAATAACCATGCAGCGCGTAGAAGCAGCAGAGTATTATTATTCTTTCAACTTAGAGTATTTTCTGAATATGGCAGATGCTTTTGGGGAAAAAATGCACCTATGCCTGGTTGAGTTGGATAACGAAATTGCAAGTGGTGGTTTGTATACAGAATGTTGCGGTATCGTTCAGAGCATCTTTAGCGCCACACAAAACAAATTTTTAAAACAATCTCCTAATAGCTTACAAATAGATTATACTCGATTATGGGCCAAAGAGCGCGGCAATGAAGTATTACATCTTGGAGGTGGAGTTGGAGGCGAAAAAGATTCTCTTTTCCATTTCAAATCAGGATTTTCCAAGCAAAGGCACAAATACTTAACGATGCGCTTGATTGTAGATGAAGAAAAATATAATTATCTGGTCAGATTAAGGGCAAAATATTTAAATATTGAGCCTCAAGAACTCCTCAAGTTAAACTTTTTTCCGGCCTATCGTTCTCCAAAATGAAGATCAAATGACAAAACAAATTCTCCTTTCAACACCTCACATGGGTTCCCTCGAACAAGAGTTCGTCAAAGAAGCCTTTGATACCAACTGGATCGCCCCCGTTGGCCCCCATGTAGATGCTTTCGAGCAAGAATTCTGCGAGGTAGTTGGCGCTAAACACGCAGCGGCTGTTAGTTCCGGTACCGCAGCTTTGCATTTGGCTTTACAATTAATTGGTGTCGGTTCGGGAGATGAAGTTTTTTGCTCTACTCTGACTTTTATTGCGACTGCTAGCCCGATTACTTATCTTGGCGCCAAACCAGTTTTTATTGATAGCGATCGCACTTCTTGGAACATGAATCCCGAATTATTGCGATCAGCGCTTGACAAACGAGCCAAAACTGGTAAATTACCCAAAGCTGTTGTTATCGTACACCTTTATGGTCAAAGTTGCGATATCGACCCCATTCTGGAAGCTTGCAATACTTATGAAATTCCGCTAATAGAAGATGCGGCAGAATCTCTAGGGGCTACCTATAAAAATCGATCGCCTGGAAGCGTCGGTAAAATCGGCATTTTCTCATTCAACGGCAATAAAATTATCACCACTTCCGGCGGCGGAATGTTAGTTTCCGATGACCAAAAACTGGTAGAAAAAGCTCGTTTTTTGGCGACACAAGCCCGCGACCCCGCTCCTCATTACCAACACTCAGAAATTGGCTACAATTACCGTCTCAGCAATGTTTTGGCTGGAATTGGTCGCGGTCAATTACGGGTTTTGGAGGAGCGAGTTCAAGCTAGACGACGCAATTTTGACTTTTACAAACAAGCTTTAGGAAACTTGCCGGGAATTGAATTTATGCCGGAAGCTGCTTTTGGACGCGCGACTCGCTGGCTGACTTGTTTAACGATCGATCCGGCCGCTTTCGGTGCAGATAGAGAACAAGTTCGCCTCGCGCTTGCTCAAGAGAAAATAGAAGCGCGTCCTGTTTGGAAACCTTTACATTTACAGCCAGTATTTGCTGATTGCGAATGTATGGGCGGTGCGGTGGCCGAAGAGTTATTCGAGTACGGGCTTTGTTTGCCTTCTGGCTCTAATTTAACTGATGAAGATTTAGAGCGAGTGACAAGTGCGATCGCCCAAATTCACAAAGAACATCGATAATATAGCCGAAGGAAGTTCGGCAACGGATTTTGTAACGGATGTAACGGAGGCAGGAAGAAGAAAGATGCGATCGCTATTATATCCCCGACTTATTCAAGAAGTTGGGGAGTTGGGTATTTTGTCTTTTGATTAATTTTGTTGCCATTCTTGCAATGCGATCGCAATTCCCTGTTTTAATCTTGGTTCGAGACTCTCTTGCTTAACTAAGTTTTCTAATTTCGGCCTAGCCTCCATCGCATTTAGCTGTTTGAGCGCAGCCGTGCAGTGCAGCCTGACGCTGCTGTCTGCGTCGCCCAACATTGAAATCAGAGCATCTAGCCCTCTCATATCTCCTAATTTTCCTAAACCTAAAGCTAAAGATTTTTTGCTGACTGCCTCCTGCAGGGCCGGATGATTTGTTTTCAACAAATCAATCAGAATTTCAGCAGCAGCAGCTTTTAATTCCGGCTTTTCCACTCGCCCTAAAACAGTGACAATCTCTTGACAAACAGTAGAATTTATGTTAATAAATTGCGCCATTAATGTCTCATGCAAATATGCTAAAGCGGTTGCAGTTTCCATCCAGCTTAGGGCGCGCACAGTTTCGATTTGCAATTCAACCGGAGTTATCGGCGATCGCAGCAATTCAAATAAAGCAGTGGCTGCAGCATCGGTTTTCACTCGTCCGATCGCGATCGCCGCTTGCTGACAAACTTCTAATCGGATGTCCGAAAGCAAAGGTTTGAGCAAGTTAACTAAATCTAATTCTGCATCTAAATAGGCGCGCACTCCGAGAGCTCGCACGGCTTCTTTTCTGACTGCTGTCGCCGGATCTTTGAGTGCTGCTACCAGTACCGGCGGGATGCGGGAGTCGTGAAAGCTGCTCAGGGCCTCGATTGCGGATGCCCGCACCGCAACTTGAGAGTCTCCGACTACGCTCAACAGCGGTGGGATGGTTTCGGTGCGCCGAATTTGAGCGAGTGCTGCTGTGGCAAACTGTCGCGAGTCTTCTTGCTGCAAGAGAGTTGCGAGAGATTCTATGGCTGTCGGGCCGAAATTCCCTAGGGTTTCGGCGGCGATTTGGCTCAATTCTTCGTCGGAATTTTTGACTAATTCTACTAAAGCTTGAATCACTTCCGGGGGATCAAACTTTCCGAGAATGCGGGCGGCGAACCACCGGGGCTCGGTGTCTGCGTCTTCGTCTTCGAGCACGGCAATTAAAGGTGCGATCGCGCCATCTCCCAGATTTGGCAATACTTTAGCAATTTCCCAACGGTCTTGAAAATCGCCCCATTTTAAGGCTTCTATTGCTAAACTGACAGCTTGCTCTAAAATGTGTTGTTCCTGCGGCTTGCTACCGTCGGCTGTCACTTGCTGCAAGCATTCGACTAACCCAGGCCAGTTTTGGCGATCGGCAGCGACTTGCGCTTGTTCTAAAAAATTAGACATGATTTTAATTTAGTGGCGATCGAGAAGCGAGGTTTTTTGCTGCTAGGTCAGAGCGGGAGGGAGCTACTTTTTACGAATCTTTTGCTACAATTATCCATTTTTTAACATTTTTGTCAATCCATCATAACTGCTAAAATGGAAGTAAAGCATTAATTTCATGCAGTTAAGGCATCAAGCTATACTTTTTGTAATTTAAAATACGCAATATTCCTAATTAAAAATTAACAAATGAAGAAAGCTCTACTTTTAGTAAACCAGCACTCCCGAAAAGGGCAAAAGCTATTATCTCAAGCCACTGGAGAATTAGAAGCACTGGGTTTTGAGTTAATTATAGAATCTACCGACCACGCCCACGAAATTCCCCAAACAATTCGGCGCTACCAAAATCAAGTCGAATTAGTAATAATCGGCGGCGGCGACGGCACTCTCAACGCCGCCATAGAAGGTTTGATAGACACCAAGTTACCCTTGGGTATTTTGCCGATGGGAACTGCTAACGACTTAGCCCGCACTCTGAAAATTCCTACAGCTTTATCCGCAGCTTGTCAAGTAATTGCCAGCGGTAAAGTTCGGCTAATAGACTTAGGTTGGGTGAACGGCCAACATTTTTTTAATGTTGCGAGTTTGGGACTAAGCGTGGAAATTACCCAGCGACTGACTAAAAACGTCAAGCAGCGCTGGGGAGTGTTAGCTTATGCTTTTACTGCTTTGCAGACAATTTTGTCAGCGCGACCGTTTCGAGCAGAAATTAAGGTAAAAAACCAATCTTTTAAGGTTAAAACTATTCAAATTGCCATTGGCAACGGCCGCTATTACGGAGGTGGCATGACAGTTGCCGAGGATGCCACCATCGACGACTGGCGACTGGATTTGTACAGTTTGGAAACAATACACTGGTGGGAAATCATTGGTTTGCTGCCGGCTATGAGGCAAGGAAATTATACCAGTTCGCCTAACGTTCGCGCCTTGTACGCTCAAGAATTTGAGGTTAATACTAGCAAACGCCGTCCGATTAATACTGACGGTGAAATCACAACTTACACGCCTGCCAAATTCCGAGTGATTCCCCAAGCTTTAGCAGTTATAGCTCCTTGATGACTCACAACTAATATAATTATGTTGTGGAACAGGCATCTTGCCTGTTCATATATAATTATGTTGTGGAACAGGCATCTTGCCTGTTCAGATATTAGCCACGGGCAAGATGCCCGTGCCACAATTAATCAATAAATTATATTATGTTGTGGAACAGGCATCTTGCCTGTTCAGATATTAGCCACGGGCAAGATGCCCGTGCCACAATTAATTAATCAATAAATTATATTGTGTTGTGGAACAGGCATCTTGCCTGTTCAGATATTAGCCACGGGCAAGATGCCCGTGCCACAATTAATTAATCAATA
>NZ_JAUBOZ010000091.1:24119-31769 GCF_036700475.1 Microcoleus sp. T2B6
ATTATATTGTGTTGTGGAACAGGCATCTTGCCTGTTCAGATATTAGCCACGGGCAAGATGCCCGTGCCACAATTAATCAGTTAATAATCGCCTCCAGCGCCATATTGCCACGCTTCAACTAATCGGTGAAAATAGTATTGCTGTTCCGGTGCTAAATTTTTCACCTGCGGTTCTACGGCTTTTCCCAAAGGCTGCAATCCCGTATAAATTCCTAAATTTACATAATGAACCATCCAATCTAGCAAATTAGCTATTCCAACCTGCGGGATAATTTTCATAACTAATCCGGGATGGCTAATTGCTGTTTTAAACAGGGTTTGGGACAAAGCCGGAAACAGCACGATATCTTGAAGAAACGGTTTGAGTACCGGTTCTCCCAAGTCTTCCATTACCTGAAAGACGGCCGCCAAAAGTTGATTGATTTGATTGGGGTCTATTTTTTGATTTATCGCAGCACTCATCGAACGCTGAAACAACCAGGTGACAGATAGATTTGGCTGGTAGGGTTGCAAAAGTGCGAGGGATTTTTTGCTGAGACTGTCGCTTGTCAAAGCTTCGTCAATTCCTAGAGTCAAGCGTTTGAGGTGGCGCACCATTGCCCCGAAACCGCCAAAGCTGAGGGGAGATTGGCTACCGCTGCTGTCTCCGACTGGGAGTATGCGATCCCAAGGCGTTTTTAGAGGACTTTGGCGATAGCAGGGGAAGAATCCGTAGAGTGCTCTTTGGAATTTTAACTGTTCGAGTTCGACGTTTTGATATTGGGGAAGCAAGCGCAAATAGTCTTCAAATAATGTTTCTAAACTGAATCTTTCTGTGTCGGCGTCTATGTAGGTAAATAAGTAGGTGGTGCGGCCGTCTCTGGCTGGAAATGCTTCCCAAAAATATTGGCACTGATTTTGCATTGGGGTGAAGGATGCAAATATGTCCCCGGTGTCGTTTTTGGGGTATCCTTGAGCGCAACTGCCGACTACTAAACATACGGCGTCGGGTTTCTTCCCTTGTCTAGCTTGGCGGACAATGGGCGAAAAATGTCCCATTGCGTCTAATAATAATCTGGTTTTAAATAAGTTTGTAGCAGGTTGTGTATCGGTATTTGCAGATTCTACCAACACTCCATCCGGGTGAATGGTTGCTGTTTTAAATGGTGTATTTTCAAATAGCTTTCCTCCAGCTTGGAGAAATCGCTGTTTCAAGGTTTCTAGGATGTAAACTGGGTCTATTCCGATGTTTAGTACGTCGCGCACCCAAATGTCTGGGGTGTTGGCAAAGCTGATGCGGGCTGGGTTATATTCAGTGGCGATCGCCTTTTCTATCTCTTCAACAGATAGCAAATTTAGTTCTAAGAATGCGTCTAATTCTTTGCGAGAAATGTTCCATTCTTGATCGCGGCCTCGCAGGGTGCCGCGTTCTATCAAGGCTACTCGCCAACCCCGCACGGCTAAGGCTGTACCGATTAATATTCCTAGGGTTCCGCCGCCGATAACTATGTCGAAGTCGAGGGTTTCCAGGGGTTGTTGGCTGTGTTTGACTGCTTGGGGTGTTGGTGCGGTGTTTTGTTTGAGGTTTTCCCAGAGTCGATCGACTTTTCTCAGGCCTCCGAGGGCGTCTGCTGGCAGTTGGGAGAGGATTTTTTCAGTGAGGGACATCGGGTTTTAGTATTAAACGGTGGTTGATTTTTTATAATTTAGCTTAGATTAACATTTGCGACAGTTTCAGGGCTGACGCATGGGGTGGCGAGAATCCCGGTTTATACTAAGATGTTGCACCATTGTCAATAAGCTTTTTAGGAACAGGCAAGATGCCTGTTCCACAAGAAAATCTACTCTTTGTGGAACAGGCATCTTGCCTGTTCTTGAGAATGGTGCAAGATGTGAGTTTCTACGAATTTTGGGCTTAGTAACGAGAAATCTACGAATCAACCGGGTTTATGAGGTTGGGAGTGCGATCGCAAACGGAGTTTTTATAATCATACAGAGAAACCCGGTTTCTGAAAAAAAACCGGGTTTCTACCTCTCGTTGGTAAGTCTGGGGAATTATCTTCAATCAGCCGTGCTTAATTCTTCAACTCGCAGCCGATCGCACAAAATTCGCTCGCACACTATACCACCCGTATCCGCACTCCTGCAAACTTCTAACTGAGCTTCCGGCAGCGCTTCAAACAAAAAACGTTCCCCCGGAAACACCGTCCGCTCAAAATACCAATTAGGAATATTTGTAATGCGAGCGATTTGCACTTTGCTAGTATTATTTAGATACCAACACAAAATGCGCGTATGACCTTCGGAAATTACCTGATTTAGTGTCAAATTCATCTTTTTAACTTGTTTGTGCAATGGTGCGAGCGAGTGGCGAAAGGCCTAAGCTTATTATAGCATATTCCCAGTTAAAACAGAATTTTTTATACATTTTTTTTACATTCTTTGGGTTAATTAATAAATTTCTCCGGGGAAACATCAGCGCCTTCCCCCTATTCCCAAGAAGGTGCAAAAGCCGGCATTGCTAAAGTGCAAGATTTCCATCCTCCCCTAACAGGTGCATTCAACAATTGACAGTGACCGACTGAACCTCTTGCCTGTTGGTAGTGACCGCAAAAATTACACTTGGAAGCCGGATTGCAACCGCGCTCGCTAATTACAAGGCAGGGCTGGTTTTGGGTTTGGTGGCGATCGATAGTTATAGTGTTCATTAAATTACTTTTTAAATGTTCAGTCTTAAGTATGACGGCTGAAGTGCAGTCGTGGCCTCTATCTGAAGGCTTAGTTCGCCTTAAGTTTTGTTGAGGGATCGATAGAAAATATATTATTTTTGACAGTATAAAGCGAGGGAGCAATTTAATTTGCTTCCGATCGCATTGGCGGCCCCGGCTTTAGGGCCGATCGCGCTTGCCGGGGGGTATACTTCCTCAGACAGAGCTAATTATTTTCGCCTAACTGGCTGAACAAATCGGCTAAAATTGTATTAGAAAATAAAAAACCTTCGGGATCGCTCAACCTCAAATTGCCCGCAAGCGGCAGTTTCGCGGCATCGCCTAAAGTTGCGTGAAGCGGAGCTATCCCGTAGGGAATCGCCCTATCCTCCGTCATAATTTCCACCCATCCTTGTCGCCAGTAGGGCTGCAAACAACGCCAAATTTTATCAACCGTTTGCTGACTAAACTTTTCAGTCAGCGCCGACAGGCTAACTCCTTCTGCTAAACGCAAACCTAGCATCAGCGTTTCTAACAAAACGTCATTTTCTGAGACTTGAAAATTTTGCTCAATTGCTGGGTAAATATCCTGCTGGGTTTCCCCCCCAATTTGAGGAGTTGCTGGGGAATTGAGGCCAGAGATCGATCGCACCCACTGATAATATTCTTGAGTTTTGCGCGGCCTTGTCAACCTCCGGCCTTCCACGTAACTCGCCGCCCCCATTCCCAAACCATAATAAGGGCGATTTTCCCAATAAACGCGGTTGTGGCGGCACTGATAGCCATCGCGAGCGTAATTAGAAATTTCGTAATGTTCGTAGCCAGCACCGGTCAGAATTTCCCGCGCTAAACGGTACATTCCAGCAGCGGTTTCATCTGCTGGTAGTGGCTGCGCGCCTGCTTCAAAGTAGCGCCCGAAAGCAGTTCCCTGCTCAACAATTAAGTCGTAACTCGACAGGTGAGTCGGGGAAATTTCCACCGCTGATTTCAGGGAAGCTTCCCACTGTTCTAAAGTTTGGTGCGGCAGTCCCGAAATTAGGTCTA
Organism: Microcoleus sp. T2B6; assembly: GCF_036700475.1. Classification (NCBI taxonomy): domain Bacteria; kingdom Bacillati; phylum Cyanobacteriota; class Cyanophyceae; order Oscillatoriales; family Microcoleaceae; genus Microcoleus; species Microcoleus sp. T2B6. The sequence continues at coordinate 27,850 of NZ_JAUBOZ010000091.1, forward strand.
AACTGAAATTGACAATACCAGCCGATCGCACTATTTCCACTGCTTCAAAAATATCAGCGACAGAGTGCGATCGCCCGCAAGCTTGCAGCAATTCATCCTGAAAAGCTTGCACTCCCAAACTAACTCGATTTACTCCCGCCGCTGCATATCCCCGCAACTGTTCTAAAGTAAACGTACCCGGATCTATTTCTATAGAAATTTCCGCCCCAGCATCAATCCCAAATTTGCCGTCGAGAGTCTCTAAAATATTGCTCAACTGACTGACAGAAAGCAGCGAAGGCGTGCCGCCACCAAAAAAAACTGTTTTCAGAGATGCGCCTAAATTTTTAGTTTCTTGAATTTCTTGACACAGTACAGCAACGTATTGCACGATTGTGCCGGAATTTTCGCCATTTTTGCGATCGCCCACCACAAAAACCGGAAAATCGCAGTAGTAACAGCGGCGGCGACAAAAAGGTATGTGCAGGTAAGCCGAACTAGGAATCCCGGAATTTGCCGCTTGCACACTTTTTTTTAATTCAAATGTTAAATAATCTGTGGGAGGGTTCATTACATCTCAAGCCGAAAGCGCAACTTCAAATCTAAAGTTTTAATTAAACAATCATGAATAATTATGTATATTATGACATTTTCTTACCAAAAAAGCGCTGCGAATGATGGCGTCCCGCCCCGCAAGCTACGGCTCTTTTAATTTAACCTCGTACCGGTTTTGATCGGCCACCATTCCCGGACATCCCGCAGGGCGGTCTATTCGCACCTCGTGCCTGCTTGCGGTGGGGCGTGGTAAATTCCGAGCGACTCCCTGGCACATCCCCCAAAGGGTACAACCGCGAAATATAAGTTTATGAAAATCCCTCAGTAAATATGGCGATATCCGACCAAAGCATGAAAACAAGTATCAGCACTGCAAAGATATAATGGGAATAAATTCCTTAACCTAGAACTAATGCTAGACGCAATCATAATAATCTCATTCGTAATCGCAGGCGGAGGCATTGGCTATTACGGAGTCGAACTCCTGCCGACCGAGCTGCTGGAGCAAGTTACAAATATACAAGGTTTAAGTTCTGTACTAGGTTCGTTTGGAGCATTAATCGGCTTCGTGATGGGATTAGTGGCTCAAACAACCTATCGGCGCCTGGAAAAACAAGTCCGCGATATGCCAGTGGAGATGTTGCTGACGCGGGCGATCGGCTTAATCATCGGACTGCTAGTAGCAAACTTAATGCTGGCTCCGCTATTCCTACTGCCAATTCCGCGCGAGTTCGGCTTCATCAAACCTCTAGTCGCAGTCTTGGGTAGCGTCATGTTCGGCTTCACAGGCGTCAGTTTGACCGACACCCACGGCCGCGCTTTCTTGCGGCTGATCAACCCCAAAAGCTTTGACACGGTGTTGGTAGCCGAAGGTACTTTCAAACCAGCAACTGCCAAAGTTGTCGATACTAGCTGCATTATTGACGGCCGAATTGAAAACTTGCTAGAAACAGGTTTCCTCGAAGGTCAAATTATCGTGCCGCAATTCGTGCTCCAAGAACTGCAACTGGTAGCTGATTCCGCCAACGATCAAAAGCGAGTGCGCGGACGCCGCGGCTTAGATGTACTCAACCGCATCAAAGAAACATATCCAGAACGGATTCAAATTCACTCGGCTGACTACGAAGATATTGCCACAGTCGATGCGAAATTAGTCCGCTTCGCTTTGGATATTGACGGCATTTTGCTCACCAACGATTACAACTTATCAAAAGTAGCTACCGTCCAAAAACTGCCGGTTTTGAATATCAACGATTTGACTCATGCGGTGCGCCCGACTTATTTGCCGGGAGATACGATCGAACTAAAAATCCGCAAAGAAGGCAAAGAACCCTCTCAGGGAATCGGTTACTTGGATGACGGCACAATGGTTGTCGTGGAAGCAGGAAGCAGCTATGTCGGCGGCGAAGCCAGAGTCGTAGTCACCAGCGCCCTGCAAACCAGCGCCGGCCGCATGATTTTCGCCCGTCCTCAAGAATCCGTTATTGTTTAAAACAGAGTAACAATGGCCAGGGCAATCAGAATCAAATATTGCGATCGTTGTTCCCAATCTGCCCCGACTCTCTACCGCGCCCGGTATGACGAGTCGGGGCAGTGGTTTTTTTTGTGTCTTAAATGTTGGGAATCGGTAAGTATAGCAACCGCCCCGGCGGTTAGGACGTAGCGCCCTTTCATCACTCTCTGATAAATTGGCGATTTTTCGAGGATACAGCCCATGAAGATTCAAGGTTTCACCCCAAAGTGACAAAAGAGGGATATAAGCCGAATGGCAGTCACAAATAGGGGAGCAAGGAGACACGCAGAAAGAAAAGCGTTTTATTGGTGTTCCATAGTATCATCTTCTTAAAAATTGTGTAAGAAATTTATGAGAAAGATGAAAGCCGCTGTTTTTGTAGAAAAAGGGCGAATCGAGATTCAAGAAAAACCAATTCCTGAGATTGGACCGACTGATGCACTGATGAAAATCACCACGACGACAATCTGTGGCACAGATGTTCATATACTCAAAGGTGAAGTACCTGTCCAGCCTGGACGGACACTAGGACATGAACCAATTGGCGTCATTGCAGAACTCGGCTCAGGAGTTCACGGCTATGAAATAGGACAGCGTATTCTTGTTGGTGCTATAACTCCTTGTGGTCAGTGCAATTTCTGTCTTGACGGCTACCAAGCGCAGTGCGGCGGTAAGCCAATGGGTGGTTGGCGCTTCGGCAATACCATTGATGGTTCTCAGGCGGAATATATGCTAGTGCCGAACGCAATGGCAAATTTGACTCCCATACCTGACGAATTAACCGACGAACAGGTGCTCATGTGTCCCGATGTTATGAGTACGGGTTTCAGTGGTGCCGAAAGCGGAAATATCAAGATTGGTGATACAGTCGCCATATTTGCCCAAGGACCAATTGGTATGAGCGCAACTGTCGGTGCCAGACTCAGAGGTGCTTCCAAAATCATTGCCGTGAGCAGCAATCCAGCACGCCTGGAAATGTCCCAAATGCTTGGCTCCGACATTGTTTTAAACTATAAAGAGTGCAATCCAGTCGAAGCGATCCTGGATTTGACTGATGGTCGTGGTGTAGATGTAGCGATTGAAGCACTCGGTATTCAGGAAACCTTTGAAGCCTGTTTGCGTGTGGTTAAACCAGGCGGAATTGTATCGAGTCTAGGAGTCTATTCTGGAAAACTTGCCATTCCTGTAGATGCCTTTGCCGCCGGTATTGGAGATAAGAAAATTGTTACCACCCTCTGCCCTGGTGGAAAAGAACGTATGCGACGGCTGATAAATGTCATACAGTCCGCTCGTGCCGACCTGAGACCTATGATCACACACAGGTTTAAGCTAGATCAAATAAAAGAAGCGTATGAATTATTCGGCAATCAACGAGATGGTGTGATAAAAGTTGCCATAAACCCATAAATCCATGATTGAACGGCACTAAGTTAAGCGCGATCGCGCTTACAGAATATCCTGGCGTGCTGCTGCTAACCCATCACCGGATTTGAGAATACTTTTCCATCCCAACATACTCTGAGCCTCGTGATTTTCTTTGTAGCTGAACCTATTTTGAGCAATGCTATGACTGAACGACCAGTCGCATCTTTGAGTCTCACTCATTTGAGGGACAAGAAATCTTGGGTTATTTGTATAGCAACCGCCTAGGCGGCGCCGGACCGAACTTTCATATCTGCCATGTAAGGCATACAACCACTTCCCCGAAGATGGTTTCTCAAAATTACAGATACGTTCCCCATAATAATGACATGAGGTTTGCTTTCCCCTGCTTTTGCATAGATTTCACCTTGCCTGTAAGTAGGTCGGCGGGAAAATCCATAAGTATGTAACAAAATATTAAGTCGGGTGACTGGACTTGAATTTAATACGT
>NZ_JAUBOZ010000224.1:0-2647 GCF_036700475.1 Microcoleus sp. T2B6
GTAAGTCCAGGTTGCTTTTTCCCAACAGTGGACTTTGAGTATGGCAACGATATCTTGCGGTTTGAGCATAGCTTTATGCGTAGGCTCAGCCAGCCAAAGGCATCGCTTTCTTTCCTTTATTCTGCATTCGCGAATAGCGAATAATCGAGATGTGGCGACTTTAATTTACTGTTCTGTGCTCGTTGCAATACTTCGGACACTTTTTAATATGCAACCGTAGAATGCGGGTTTTAGGCTCCAATATCGTTGCGATCGCAACGGTAGAATAATGGTTTCAGCCGTTTCTCTAAAAACTGTCCAGGGTATTGTCGTTGAAGGGCGTGAGTTATTTCGGGAGTACAGCGATCGCTTGTGCTGAATTGCGGTTGTAGGAGCGAGCGATTTGCGATCGCACCATCCATCTCATTCACTCGGCTGTAACTTTCCTCGCATCTGTATAAATATATCGTCCAACATTGCTATTGCTACCACCCATTCCTGCTTTTTGTGCAAGCTTCCTATAGCGATCGGCGATTGCTCACGACAGCAGGCAAGGGGATAATCCTTTTTGGGTGTAATGACGGTAGCCTCGACTTCAGCAAGCAAAAGCTAATTTTTTATAGCTGTATAATATTCAGCTTGAATCGTAGTACAAATAGTTACAGTTGTCATTAAAGCTTAAAAAAGTATTAAACCCGACCTTACGGTTAGGCTTCCGTAAAAGGAGGGGACATTATTTATCTTTCTGCACGTAAAAGTCAGATTTGCGATCACAAAAACATTGCTTGCTATCGCCCATCTCTGCTTTTTTCCTTAGTTTCCCAGCTTGCATAAATTTGCATAAATTTGCACATTTTTGAGTTTTTTGTTGCAAATACTGCCTCGACTTCAGGTAATAATTCAAGCTGAGTTTGCATAGTTTTACTCAAAAAAACTCACAAAAACTCAAAATTATGCAAAAAAAATCATGGAAACTCAGTCTCAAAAAGTTAATTTTGCGGTTTTTTCCTGTCCCGGTACGCTTAATATCAATTTAATAATTTAACAGCAAACTCTGCACTCCCCAATTTAAGTGATTGTAGCAGAGGCAAGCTACTAACTGTAGCATTTATAGCAAGCTGTACTTTCAATAATGAGCAAGCCGAACTAATTGAAAGCTGTTAAGACTGCCTAAAAAATAGCGGCATCGTTATTAGCCATTCAGCTATTGCATATTAATGTATCGGAACAATGGCGGTAGCGTTTTTATAGCAAGAATTGCAGTTCAGTTTGTTTGGCTTTATTGAATGCAGTGCTACCGCACGGTTGTACTTGATTTCAGAGAGAGTGCGTGAGCCGGAGCCCTTCTAAGCACCCAGGCCCTAGCGATATGAGTTTTCACGCGGCATTACATAACGTTGAACCAGCATGATTGGTTAACTTGAGAACTCAGGGAAGCGATCGCCACCCATGCTACCCAGGTGTGACGAGGCAATTGATGCCAGTGCTGCCACAATAGTCGCCACAATATTATGAGCAATCGGCACAGTTGAATATCGGCTAAAAATTAAGTCTTGTGACACACTTGGCTAACATCGCATCAGTGGTATTGATTGGGAGGCACAGTTGAAGAGCGGGTAAAATTAAGCCCCTTGACACCCCAGCCCTAGTTTTTAGGTAGTTGTGGCGATAGCTGCACGGCTCACGATTCAAAGCCAAACCTTTGTGGTGATTTGAATTATTTTGACTTTAAAAACTACAACTCGCGACTCGACTCCGCTGCCCTTACTCGAATATCCGAATCAGCCTGCAATTCGCTACCACTGGCTCACCATTGACCCTATCAAGTCGATGCTCGCTGTGATTATCGTTCGTCCGACAGCGAGCATCGACGCGATCGCCTTGCACTTAGGATTACCGCATTCATGAGGGTGCATTGTTTTTGTTTCTGCGCGTAAAAGTCAGGTTTGTACGGACAAAACCATTGCTTGCTACCGAGAGAGAACAGCCATAACCAGACTCAACAGGTCAAGGCACGAACAGCACAAAAAAGCAGTAATTTGACCGAAAAAGTCAGGCATTTGCAGGATATTTTCCGGTAAATACAGGTAAAGTGCAGCCCCTGCAAATACCTGCTTTCCGCCTGACTTTATACTGCACTTGCCTGACTTTATACTGCAAATGCCTGACTTTAGCTGACGCAACAATTAGCTAATTTTTTAGCGTTTTTAACAAAGACTGGATTGATTTAATAATCAAGTTACAGTATGGTAAGTTGAATTAAAAATCAAGTTGAGCAAGTGTGAGGAAATTGGCAGGTAGCTAAAATTTTAGAAGCGATTTTGTAGCATAGCAGCCGTTATGCCAGCACTCAACTTGAGGCTGGGCTGTCTGGTTTTTGCGCTCCGTTGAGACTGAAAGCGAGTGTAAGGCTGACCTCGATAATAAGGCAAAATGTTGTTGTCAGACAAAGCTTGACAGTCGGGTTCAATTTTGTTGTCTGGCTAACTCTGACAATCTATCGGGTAAAATGTTAGAGTCTGGCAGAGCTTGACAGTCGGGTAAAAATTTACCCCCTGACCACGAGAGCCCTTGGTTTTTTAGGGAGTGACGGCGATAGCCGGATGCACTGCAAGGTTTGCTAGATTGAGAATCCACAATTCTTGTGCGGGAAAGCCAAATTTAGCTG
>NZ_JAUBOZ010000092.1:0-30047 GCF_036700475.1 Microcoleus sp. T2B6
CATGTCCCAAACGCCTGTGAAATCGTCTGTGGGTGGGGGCGGGCACGGGGGCACCGCCCCTACAAAAGCCTGATTTTGGTGAGAATGAAACCGCCCTGCCCTTGCTAAGGGGGGGAGCAAGAGTTTATTTCTATTGGTAAAGGGATAAGTCAAGCCTTCTTCCTTCTTCCTTCTTCCTTCTTCCTTCTTCCTTCGGGTATAATGAAATGCTGCACGCAAAAAACGGTAATCTGGAGGGAAGTATGTCTCGGAAATGTCAGCTAACGGGAAAGAAGGCTAATAACGGTTTTGCAGTTTCTCACTCGCACCACCGCACTCACAAATTGCAAGACGCCAATTTGCAGTGGAAGCGGGTTTGGTGGCCGCAGGAGAAGCGCTGGGTAAGATTGCACCTTTCTACAAAGGCGATTAAAACCTTGCAACACAAGGGTTTGGAAATCATGGCGAAGGAAGCTGGAATTAACCTGTACAAGCTTTAAAAAACTTGGCTAGTGTAAAAGTAAGGGCGATCGCACATTTGAGAGTGCGATCGCCCTTACTTTTAGAGAAAAACCTTTACTAAAGCAACTTTCTGCCTTGCAGTAAATAAGTAGTCATCTCGCCTTTGCCTTTAACTTCGATCGCGCCGCGGTTTTCAAAGAAATACTTTTCTCGCAATTCCTGATAAGTTGTTTCTGTTACCTGAATACTCCCTGGCTTGCCGTGAGATTCCATGCGGGAAGCAGTGTTAACGGTGTCTCCCCACAAATCGTAAATAAATTTTTTAATACCGATGACTCCGGCAACAACCGGGCCAGTGTTGATGCCGATTCTGATGCTAAAATCTTGCTTGTGGGTATCGCTGAAGTCAGTAATTGCCTGCAGCATATCGATCGCCATTTCTGCGATCGCTTCTGCGTGATCCGGGCGAGGAATTGGCAGCCCTCCTACTACCATGTAAGCGTCGCCAATCGTCTTAATTTTTTCCAAACCGTGCCTTTCTGCTAGGTTGTCGAAGGTCGAAAAGATGTCATTCAGCAAGGCTACTAATTGCGTTGGAGAAACTCGCGAGCTCAATTGAGTAAAGCCTACTATGTCCGCAAACAAGACAGTAACGTCAGCAAAAGTATCTGCGATCGTACTGTCTCCTCGTTTCAAACGACTTGCTATTTCTTCAGGCAAAATATTCAACAACAAGCGTTCTGATTGTTCCTGTTGAACTTGCAGTGCACTTAAAGTATCATTCAGAGCATTAGTTCGTTCTTCCACTCTAAATTCTAACTCTTCATTCAGCTTGTAAAGTGCCATTTCAGCCCGCCTGCGGTCTGTGATATCCGTACCGATTGCCAGCATTCCCGCGAACTTTCCTGCCGCGTCAAACAGCGGTTTATTTGCCCAGGATACCCAAACGCGATCGCCGCTGCGCCGGATGCTTTCATTTTCATTTCGCGTGTATTGTTCTGGGTTTTGCAAAATATCTCTCACCTTTGCGGCCAAGTCATTTCCTGTTGTATCTGTCTGGGGAATAATTGTTCCCACGGCGTTTTTGCCAATTATTTCTTTTTCATCGTAACCAAAAAAGTTTTGTGCAAATTCGTTAAAAAAAGTAATATTTCCTTCCGTATCTACTTTTAAAATAATGCTGTTAGCATTTTCCACTAATTCCCGATACTTAATTTCGCTTTGGCGCAGCGAATCCTCTGCTGATGCGCGTTCGGCTACAGTGGCGGCCAACAGCAGCGATGTAACTACAATTACGCTCATAAAAGCCTGCAAAAATAAGATTGCCTGATTTATATTTTCCGCTTTGGCAAGAAAAGGGCCGCCTCCCTGAGAACCGCCCCAAATGGCGATACTGGATACAATGAAAGATGCTAAAACACCCCCGCCCTGACCGAATTGAATGGTTGCCCAAATTACTAAGGGAAATGGCAAGTATTCGAGGGGATAACCGGAGAGATTACTTTCACTTTTGGAGTTGTAGACTAGCCAACTGACTGTTACTAATAACAGCAGGCATATTCCGGCACCGATGCGATTGAGAATTGTTTGAGAAGCTGTATTTGGTGAAGGGCTGGGCGCTGGTTTGTGGTTGTATATAATCAACAGCAGGGGAGTAAAAATTAACACTCCTAATGTATCTCCGAGATACCAATTCCATCTAACGGGCCAATATTCGCTCCAGTCAACTAAACCAGTTACACAGAAGCGTAGCGTGCCGAGAGTGCAGTTGATTTGAGTGGCAACTACAGCACCGCTGACAACTAAATTGACTACATCTATCAGCCGATTTAGTGAGGGGCGAAACTTGAGTTTTTGCAACAAAGTAAATGCACACAAAGCTTGTAAACAAGCACAAAAAGCACTAATTGTTGCACTTATTATGGAGATATGGAGATTAATAGTCTCGTAAAAAAATACGCCTAAAGCTATTCCCGGCCACACCTGCCGCCCGAACAATAAAAGTGCAGCTTGTGCAATTCCTGCGGGTGGCCAGACGCACGTACCTAATTTATTTACGCCGGGGATTGAAACTGCTATTTTTGCTCCCAAAGCGTAAGCAAAAGCAATGGCAGCTATTTTTGCTAAGTATTGCCAAGTTCTAGATTGAGGAAATCGCAGGAACTGATTTTTTTGGGGAATCATACTGAGTGTTATATTTTTAACTAACTATAGCAACCGCCAGCGAATATTAGGATGTTCTTAATTGCTGAAACATGAGTTATTATATTGCTTCTTCCTTCTTTTTATGCTGAGCGAAGCCGAAAAGCCTTTTTTCTTACTGCTATAACTTGATGCCTGTAAGAAAATAAGTGTTCATCTCGCCTTTGCCTTTAACTTCGATCGCGCCGCGACTTTCAAATACATACTTGTCCTGCAATATATCATAAATTGCAGACGTGACTTGAATGCACCCCGGCAAGCCGTGGGATTCCATGCGGGAAGCGGTGTTAACGGTGTCTCCCCATAAATCGTAAATAAATTTTTTAATTCCAATAACTCCGGCGACAACCGGGCCGGTGTTGATGCCGATTCTGATGCTGAAATCTTGATTGTGGGTATTGCTGAAGTCAATAATTGCCTGCTGCATATCAAGGGCCATTTGTGCGATCGCCTCTGCATGATCGCTGCGGGGCATGGGCAGCCCTCCTACTACCATGTAAGCGTCGCCAATAGTCTTAATTTTCTCCAATCCGTGCTTTTCTGCTAGGCGATCGAAGGTGGAAAAAATATCGTTTAGCAAGGAAACTAATTCCGGTGGAGAAATTTGGGAACTAATTTGGGTAAAACCGACTATATCTGCAAACAATACTGTTACTTCGGAAAAAGTATCGGCGATGATGCTTTGGTCTTGTTTTAATCTGTCGGCGATCGCTTGCGGTAAAACGTTGAGCAGGAGACGGTCAGATTTTTCTTGTTCTAAGCGCAAAGCTGCCTCAGCTTGTTTGCGAGTTGTGATATCTTGAACAGTACCTTCGTAATAAAGCAAATTTCCATGTCCGTCGCAGACAGTATAAGCATTCTCCGCAATCCAAATTATACTGCCATCTTGGCGGTAAACCTGAGATTCAAAATCTGATACTTTGCCGTTTTTTCGCATTAAATTAATGACTTCGGCGCGGCGTTGGGGGCATACATAGAGCTGGCGGTTAATATTAGTTAAATTTGCCTTCAACTCTTCAAACGAACTATAACCGTAAATACGAATTAAAGCAGGGTTGACGCTGAGATATTCCCCATCGGGAGTAGTTTGAAAGATGCCGACGATCGCATTTTCAAAAATGCTGCGGTATTTTGCCTCAGCTTGCCGCAGCGCTTCTTCAGCGCGCTGGCGTTCTCGCGCTTCCACTGCGAAAGTTACAGAGTCTGCTAGAGAAACAGCGAAACTTTGTTCTTCAATCGTCCAATAGCGGGGCATTCCTACGTGTTCTAAACAGAGGACTCCTGCTGTTTCTCCGCCTATTTGAATCGGCGTATCTAGCATGGAAGTGATGCCGAACGGAATTAGGTAAGATTCCGCAAATTCTCTCGTTCTAAAATCGTTTTGCGCGTCAAAGGCAGCAATTGCGCGTTCTTCTCGCAGTGCTTGGAAATAGACAGGATAGTCTGCTTCTGCTAATTCCAAACCGTCTGAGTGCTGGTTGACAGCGCGATCGAACAAATCCAGGCACTCGATCTTGGATTTAGTGCGATCGTACAGCCAGACGCTCGATCGGGCAACTTCCAGAGTACGGCTAGCAGTTTCAGTTATTTCTTGAAGCGCTTTTGTTAAGTCGCCTTGATTCAGCGCTTTATTTTTGGCTAAATCAATTAATGCCGATTTCTGTTTCTGTAGCTGAAGTTCGCTTTGTTTCAGGGCATTTGTCCGCTCTTCAACTCGGATTTCCAGCTTTTCATTCAGCTTTTGCAGCGCTATTTCAGCTTTTCGGCGATCGGTGATATCTGTGCCGATGCAGAGGATTCCCAGGATTTCTCCCGCTGAACCAACCAGCGGTTTATTTGCCCAAGATACCCAAACGCGATCGCCACTGCGCCGGAGGTTTTCATTTTCATAGCTCGTAAAGCGATCGGGATTTTGTAAAATTTCATGATAAACCAACTGTAAGTTATTCCCTTCGATGTCTGTCTGCGGAAGAATTGTTCCCATTGCATTTTTACCCAGGATTTCTTCCTGAGTGTAGCCAAAGAATATTTCGGCAAATTCGTTAAAAAAAGTAATATAGCCGTCAGCATCCAATTTCATAATAATGCTGCTAGCATTTTCCACCAATTCTCGATATTTAATTTCGCTTTCTCGCAGGGAATTTTCGGCCTCAGCGCGTTCAGCTACCGTCGCTGCCAATAACAGCGAGGTAATTGTAACTACAGCCATAAAAGCTTGCAAAAATAAGATAGCCTGAGTGATATTTTCGGCTTTGGCTATGAACGGCCCCCCTCCCTGAGAACTGCCCATAATTGCGATGCTTGAGACAATGAACGAGGCTAGGACAGCGGCTCGTTGACCGAATTGGAGCGCCGACCAAATTATGAAAGGAAACGGCAAATATTCCAGGGGATAACTAGAAATAGAAGCTTCATTTTTCGACACAAAGACAAGCCAGCTCACCCCAATTAATAATAATAACCATACTGCCCGCCAAATTAAATATCTTTGCTGGTGGCCTGTTTGTCTTTTTAAACGATCGGCGGTTACTTTAGGGCGAAAAAATATTAGGATTAAGGGAGTTAAAATTAAAACTCCCATTGTGTCTCCCAACCACCAATTCCATCGAACCGACAAATATTCTGTCCAATCTACTTTGCCCGCTAAATATAGGGAAAACGCGCCAATCGTGCAACTGATTTGAGTAGAAATTAGACCGCCAAACAAGATTAAATTAACTACATCTTTCAAGCGAGCGAGAGATGGACGAAACCCCATCCAGCGCAGGGCAGTTACTGCAAAAACAGCTTGCAGAATTGCCCCGGCGTTTCCTCCCAGCCAAACCGCGAATATCTGTTCATTTGGGTTAACCAAATTTAGCAGAAATGTACCCAAAACTATGGCAGGCCAGACTTTTCTCCCCAACAATAAAAGTCCAGCTTGTGCAATTCCTGCGGGTGGCCACACCGAGGCCGCAAAGGGACTAACACCTTGAATTGAAATTGCTAGCCTCGCTCCCACGGCGTAAGCGACAGCAACGACAGTTACTTGAGCTAAGTACCGCCCAATTCGGGATTGAGGGAATCGCAGAAACTGATTTAGGTTCAGATTCATACCGAGTTTTAAGTTTTAGGGAATTTCACATCTCAAAGAAGAGGGAAGTTCGGCAACGGATTCTGTAACGGATGTAACGGATGTCAGGAAGAAGGAAGAGGGAAGAGGGAAGAGGGAAGAAGGAAGAGAGAAGAAGGAAGAGAGAAGAAGGAAGAAGGAAGAGAGAAGAAGGAAGAGGGAAGAGCATCTCATATTTGTAAAAACACTGGGAGCATCTCATATTTGCAAAAACACTTCTTTCTTCTTCCTTCTGACTCTTTTCTCCTGGCTCCTGACTCCTGACTCCTAATTCCAATTTCGAGCTTTGCTGCTTTCATTGAGATGCTCCCAAAACACTTCTTGTGGCTCCTTCTTTTTTCCTCTTTCCTCCTGCATTTTGCATCCTGCCTCCTGTCTCCTGCCTCCCAACTCCAATTTCTAGCTGGGCTGAAAAAGTGTGATGCTCCCAAGAGGCTCGCAATGTAGGGTGTACACCGGGAACATTGCGAGCCTAAATGTAGGTGCACGGTGCGCGCACCTTACCAATTATAAAGGCTTAGTTGATGGCGGCTTCAATCCACTGTTTTAAAGTAGAATTTACTTCATCAATGAGAATTTCATGTGATTTGTGAGTTGCTCTTTCCACAACTTCAACTTTGCCTGCTTTCAGCGAACGACCCGGAACAATGCGATAGGGAATGCCGATTAAATCAGCATCTTTGAATTTAACTCCGGCTCGTTCGTCGCGGTCATCTAGTAGGGTTTCAATGCCAGATTGGTTGAGTTCTGCATAGAGTTTTTCGGCGACTTCTACTTGTTGGGCGTCGGAAATATTGGGGATGCTAATGATGGCGTGATACGGGGCGATCGCCACTGGCCAAATTATCCCGTCTTTGTCGTAGGATTGTTCTACGGCCGATTGAGCTAGCCGCGACACGCCGACGCCGTAGCAGCCCATCACAAAGGGCATTTCTTCGCCTTGTTCGCTGGTGTAGGTGGCACCCATTGCTTGAGAGTATTTGGTTCCTAATTGGAAGATGTGGCCGACTTCGATGCCTCTGGCGCTTTGCAAGGTTTGTTCGGGGTTGTGCACTGCCCGATCGCCCTTTTTGGCTGTTCTGACGCCTACAACCGTTGCTGGTAGCGGAAATTCTTTATCCCAATTAGCCCCGACAACGTGGTATCCTGATTCGTTTGAACCAGTGACAAAGTTTGTCAGGTCAACTGCGGTGCGATCGACCAAACGCAAAAACTTAGAGTTTACCTCCTTGCTCCCAGCGATATAATCATCAGCAAGATCCGGAGCCATATAACCCAGAGGTAAAGATTTAGCCGCCCATTTCCGCTGAGCTTCCGCATCGGGAACAGTCAAAAATAAAACAGTTTTAGCTTGATAATTGCCCGCTAACTTCGTCAACTCATTCAGCAACTTTACCTGATTCACATCTTGGTCGCCGCGAATGCTTACCAAGACCAAGACTGTGATCCCATTGTCGTAAACAGCTTGATAAAGCACATTTTTGACAACTTGCGTCGGAGAACATTTCAAAAATTTGCAAAGTTTATCAATTGTTTCAGTTCCCGGCGTTTCCCGCTTTTCAAACGTTGCAAAGGGCGACGGTTCGGCATCAGCAGGCATCGATACAGCCTTTTCCACATTAGCTGCATACTGACCATCTTCAGTATAAAGAACTTCATCTTCTCCCGCTTCAGCCAACACCATAAACTCTTGAGAACCAGAGCCGCCAATTGCTCCAGAATCAGCATCTACTGCTCGGAATTGCAAGCCCGATCGGCGCAGCATATTGCTATAAGCTTGAGCCATATCCTGATAAGTTTTTTTCAAACTTTCTTCGTTTGTATGGAAAGAATAGCCATCTTTCATAATGAATTCGCGACCGCGCATCAACCCAAAACGCGGGCGAATTTCATCGCGAAACTTAGTTTGGATTTGATAAAGATGTAAAGGCAATTGCCGATAGGAACGAATCATATCTTTAGCAATTGTAGTAATTACTTCTTCGTGAGTTGGGCCCAGTCCCAATTCTCGCTGCTGCCTATCTGTCATGGCAAACATAATACCTTCAGCTTGAGTGTAGGTGTCCCAGCGGCCGGATTCCCGCCACAAATCGGCCGGTTGCAATTGCGGGAGGAGACATTCTTGAGCGCCGGTAGCGTCCATTTCTTCGCGCACAATTTGAGATACTTTTTTGAGAACTCGCCACATTAAAGGTAGATAAGCGTAAATTCCGCTACCGATGCGCCGGATGTATCCGGCACGGAGTAATAGTTTGTGGCTGGGAATTTCTGCTTCTGCCGGGTCTTCGCGCAGGGTAACAAAAAGCATTTGAGATAGTCGCATGGCTGATTTCCTTAAAATACCGGATGAGTGTAATTTTAGATCAACTTCTGATATTATCAGAACTAAGCCCGATTTGATTAAATATATGAATAAAATTTGGCAAAACTACGAAAAAGGTATGGCAGTCTTTGATAATTGTCACTCTCCTACTGTGCAATCTCAGTGGCTTGCCTTAAAAGATGAAATAGGAGAATTTGTTCAAGAACCTAATTTAAGCGAAATTTGGGATATTGTTCATGCTGCTGGTCGATTGCTTTACAAACTAATCGGAATTCCATTATATTTACTGGCCTATCCTACTGTTCGCAAACACAGTCAACGTTTCGAGGAGTACGGCTGTATTCGCAGCATTCGCAACTGTGAGGGTAAATGCTGCGGCAAAAATTCGTAGGGTACGCTGCGGCGCACCTGATATCATGTTTGTTGAATGACGCGCAATTACATTCTAATGACCTGATTCAAAAAACAATGCAACTTTAGGCAAGCGCCAAACCCATATCCAGTAACTAATTCCCACTCTAAAATCTAAAATCGCATGACCAGATTTATTCACGACCAATTTGCTAAACAGTATTTGAAAGAACTATTAACCCCTCTCGGTAATGTAGAAACCAGCCGGGATGTTGCTGGAGAAGTAAGGCAGGTTGACGTTTTATTTTCCCCGAAAGCAGAACCGGAAGTCGAAGCAACCGCCCTCGGCATTTTGGGTCAAATTGCAGCAAAACCCGCTGTATTTGAACCCTTCCGCAGCCCCGTCCAAATCGGAGAAATTCGCAGTTGTCTGGGCAAACTCTTCGATATCCACGGCGAATTTGAACGCGCGGCAGTTAGAGAAAATACCCGGATTGCAGAGGCAGAATTGCCCCAACTTTGGATACTGTCGCCGACTGTTTCCGACACGATATTAGCTGGATTTCGAGCGATTCCCGAACCGGAAAATTGGGTAAGTGGAGTTTATTTTATGGGTGCGTCTTTGAAAGCAGCGATTATTGCCATTCACCAACTCCCCCGGACTCCAGAAACCCTGTGGCTGAGAGTTTTAGGGAAGGGAAACGTGCAGAAGCAAGCTATTGCCGAATTGAGAGAGTTACCCTCAGATAATGTCTTTCGGTTGAATGCGTTAGAATTGTTGTACAACTTGCGAACGATATTAGAAGTACGTCAAGACATAGATCGAGAAGATCGGGAGTTAATTATGGAACTGTCACCCCTCTACTTGCAACGGTTGGAAGATGCAACTCAGCGCGGTATCCAGCAAGGTATCCAGCAAGGTATCCAGCAAGGTATCCAGCAAGGTATGCAGCAAGCTATGCAGCGCGCTCAACGCCTGATGGTTGAGAGTCTCCTACAACTAAAATTTGGCGAGATTGATGAAGAATTAGCCCAAATAATCGAGCCTTTGATTCAGCTAGAACCCCTCGATCGCACGCGACTAATTAGGCAGCTCGATCGCTCTGAATTGCTAGCTCATTTTGAACAAAAAAATCAACCGGAATCCTGAGTCAGCAGCGCACTCTACAATCGGTAGGGTGCGCTCAATATCACTTTACTATTTATTATCGACAAAATCTGGAGTTAATTATGGAACTATCACCCCTCTATTTACAACGGCTTGAAGAAGCAACTCAGCGAGGTATCGAGCAAGGTATTCAGCTAGGTATCGAGCAATGTATTCAGCAAGGTATCGAGCAAGGTATTCAGCAAAGCAAACGCGAGCTTGTTGAGAGTATGTTACAAGTGTATTTGGGCGAAATTGATGAAGAATTAGCCCAAATTATTGACCCTTTGATTCAACTAGAACCCATCGAGATCGCGCGACTGATTATGCAGCTCGATCGCCCGGAATTACTCGCTCGTTTTGAGCCTAAAAATCCAACGGAATCCTAACTCGGTAGCGCACTATACGATATGTAGAGTGCATCACATCGCACTTTACTACTATTGATAATTGGTGGGGATTGCCCCCGCCTCAAACTTGCCAGTATTATGCGAACTCTGCTGCTACCAATCCCTTAAAAAGTAATTTCTGACTTTAGACGGATTTATTTTTTAGCTTCCAGAGCCATAATAAGCAGTAAGGATGAGATTACTATAGAACTGAGTTACCACTCATCCCAATGTCACTAATAAGGGCTTCCGTAAGATAAAGCCGAACCCAAACAAAACCTCATCTAAAGATTACAAACACCCCGATAAAAAAGTAGGGGGCAATTTTCGCTATGCCGAGTTAGGCATAAAAATTCAGGAGGTAAATTATGTTTCAAAGCGAGTTATTAATGTCGCTGTACACTCCAAAACTCGATAGGGGCCAAATGCCAGTACAAATGCCAGTACAAATGCCAGTACAAATGCCAGTACAAACGCCAGTAGAAATAGATGTGCCATTTGACCACCCCGATATCGGAGGGCTGATGTTTTTAAGCCCTCAGTTTTTCGTAGCATTAATCGCCGGAGTCATTATGGCTTTCGGCTTCCAATTCCTGTTAACAAATTTCTCGATCGCCGCCAAGATATCAAATTGGGACGAGGCTTTACCCGACGATGACGATGATGATGATGAGTCCGAAAGTATAGGCAAGAAAGTTCGTAAAATCGAAGGTTTAGTCGGGGGTTGGATTTTAGTCACCGTTAACCTGGCTTTATTTTTGGCTTGTTTTTTGGCAGTCAAACTAACTTCAATTGCCAGCGTAGACGGAGCGGCAATTATTGGTGTGGTCATCTGGGCTGCGTACTTTTTAACGCTGGTGTGGCTGGGTTCTAGCGCCGTCGGTTCTATGATCGGTTCCTTGATAAAAACTGCTTTTTCTGGCATTCAAGGCGTCATGGGTACTGCTGGTGCTGCGATCGGCGGCAAGATGGCCAGCGACCAAATGGTCAATACTGTAGAGGCATCGGTGGCCGCTGTCCGCCGTGAATTGAGTTCGGCGGTAGACCCCGATAGCATTCGCGAAACACTGCAAGATTATGTGGGTTCTTTGCAGTTACCGAAATTAGATGTTAAGGAAATTCGCGGTCAATTTGAAAAGTTGCTGGGCGATGCAGATATCAAATCTCTTGCGGGAAGCGACGTTCTGAAGAATGTTAACCGCCAGACTTTTGTGGATTTAGTTAAGAGTCGCACAGACTTTTCTCAAGAGGAAATAACTCAAGTTGCTGACCAACTCGAAGGCGTTTGGAAGCAAAGTTTCGGCAAGCAGCAAGAGCAGAAAGACCCGAATTTAGAGTTGGTTGATTTTCTCAAGTTTGCGGCTCCCGATTTGCTGAAGTCTGACGAACTAAATGCCAAGCTGTCTCAAATTCTGGAAAGTAGGGAAAACAAATCGGAATCCAGCAGCCCCATGAAGCGAGCGATGCAGTTGGGAGTGGGCTCTCTTGTGAACACTGTTTTGTCGCGGACGGATTTGTCGGATTTGGATGTTGAAAAAATCACTGGTCAGTTGCAGCAACTGACAGCCAAAGGGACGGAACAAGCTAAATCTTTGGCTTCTAAGGTGGGCGACAAAGTGCCTGCGCTGCCTTTCAATACAGCTAAGGCTGATGTGGAAAACTACTTGATGAATGCCCAACCTTGGCATCTCAACCGGGAGACAATCAAGCAGGAATTTAGGGATGTGATTTACGACCCGGAAGCTTCTCCGGGGGCAGTTTTGCGCCAGTTAGAGCTGTTTAATCCAGATTATTTTGTAGGTATTCTGGGTCGCCGTGAGGGGTTTGCTCCTGAACAGGTGACGGAAATTGCCGAACAGCTTGAAGGTGTCCGACAAGAAGTGTTGGAAATTGTGCAAGCTGCTGCTGGTGAAGAACAGTCTCAAGATTTGCGGAGTCGGATTGAGAATTATTTGCGATCGACCGGCAAGGAAGAATTGAATCCTGAAGGTATCGAGCGGGATTTCCAAGCGCTTTTGGAAGACCGGGATGCTGGTTTTGAGGCTTTGCGCGATCGCCTGTCGCAGTTTAACCGCGATACTTTGGTGCAGTTGCTGGGTCAGCGGGAAGATTTCAGTCCAGAGGAAGCCGATCAGTTAATCGGGCGGCTCGAAAGTTCGCGCGATCGCGTGATTTCTAAAGCTCAAGAATTGCAAGAGCAAGCGCAATCGAAAGCCCAAGAATTGCGGCAAAAGGTAGAAGACTATCTCCGCAATACTAATAAGGAAGAACTCAATCCTGAAGCGATCGAGCGCGAGTTTCAAACGCTGTTAAACGACCCGGAAGCGGGATTTAAAGCGCTGAGAGAACGCTTGTCTCAATTCGACCGCGATACGCTGGTGCAGTTGCTGTCACAGCGCCAAGACCTCAGCGAAGAACAGATAAATCAGACGATCGACCGGATCGAATCTGTGCGCGACAACATTATCCACGCGCCGCAAATAGTTGCAGATAGAGCTAAGCAACAGTACGAGGAAGTTACTGCAAAAATTGGCGATTACCTGCGGAATACAAACCTGGAAGAACTCGATCCAGAAGCCATCAATCGGGATTTGACTAAATTGTTTGAAAATCCGAAAGAGGGTGCTTTGGCACTTCGGGACAGACTTTCTCAGGTCGATCGCGAAACTTTAGTCAAGTTGCTGTCGCAGCGGGAAGATTTGAGCGAAGAACAGATCAATCGGACGATCGATCGCGTGCAAGATTCGATTCGCAGCATCGTGAAATCGCCCCGCCGCTTGGCATCTCGCGCTCAAAAAACAGTCCGGGATTTCCAAGGAAGTTTGGAAAATTACTTGCGGAATACGGACAAGGAAGAACTCAATCCTGAAAGCATCAAACGCGATTTGCAGTTGCTGTTTAGCGAGCCGGGAATGGGGATGCAAAGTTTGGGCGATCGCGTGAAGCACTTCGATCGATCGACTCTGGTAGCATTGCTGTCGCAGCGGGAAGATATCTCGGAAGAGGAAGCCAACAAAATTGCCGACCAAATTGAATCTGTTCGCAACCAAATTGTCGAACAAGTTCAAATGGTTCAGGACAAGTTTCAGTCAGCAATGGATGGTATTTTCGGGAAAATCCGGGATTACCTCAATTCGCTCGATCGACCAGAGCTCAACTACGAAGGCATCAAGCGGGACTTACGCAAAGTGTTTGATGACCCGCAGGCAGGATTTGACGCGATTAAAGAGCGTTTAGGTGAGTTCGATCGCGGTACTTTAGTTGCCCTGCTGAGTTCTCGTTCCGATATTTCCGAGACTGACGCTCACCGAATTGTTGACCAAATGGAAGGAGCCAGGGACAGCGTTTTATTGCGTTCGGAACGCCTGCAACATGAAGCCAAAAAACGCATCAAACAGCTCAAGAAAAAGACCAAGCAGCAAGCAGAAGATGCACGCGAAGCGGCAGCAGCCGCAGCTTGGTGGCTGTTCGGTACGGCTCTGACTTCTGTGGTTGTTTCCGCTTTGGCTGGAGCAATAGCAGTCAACGGGATTTCGGGTTTGTTTAGCTAGATTTTCAACGAGTTTGAAATAAAGTTCTCCTGATTCTAGGCTGGCGTTTTGCCAGCCTATTTTCTTTGGAATAATATCAGAGTCCTTCAGGATTCTATAGTTGGCGGAAATACTCTCGATAAATCGAGCGCCAAGTCGTGAAAATAAGGCAGATTAACAGACTCGTTGGGCAGAAAAATCAGCGTCCTGCGATAACCAAATTGGCCAGGGGCATTCTGATACGGATCGCTGTAACATTCCAAGCAAGTTTGTAATAAATTAAATATCCAATAGTTCGAGATTCCGGCTTCAGCATAAAGGGGGAGCTTAACCTGTTTGTCGTAACTCAAAGAAGAATCTGCAATCTCAATCAGCAACAGTATATCCCCTGGACAGGGGTGAGAGGATAGATAGTCGTCAGGGCGATTTTGTACGAGCGAAAAATCAGGTTCAGGTTCGCTGTTTGTCGGTAAAACGATGGGAGATTGACACTGTAAAGTTGCCCGCTCTGCTACTATGGCGCTTAATTCCCGCAATAATCTTCTCAGACAGGTTTCGTGAGCGGTACCTTTAGCTGCCATTTTCACAAGTTCTCCATTAATTAACTCAACTCGATCGTCCTCACTAAAGAACCCCAGTTCTGTCAGGCGGTGATATTCCGCTAGGGTGAAGCGTTTTGCAGTTGCGATCGACATAACAGCCACCTCAATACAGGTCTGTTGCGATTATAGGCGATCGTCGATCGGCTAAACAATGCTAATCATGAACTCGGCTAACAACAATCGTGTCAAATTTGCCTCATCCTTTGGTTGCAAATTTTCCCAATTTTGGTGAATTTACTCCCCGAACTTATGTCCGGGATCATCTCTGTCTTAAGCAAGATTCTAGCCTCACTATTTATTAGGTACTTTAACTTAAGTAGCAAACAAAAGTTTTCTCAAACATAAGAAAACTGAGCAATACATATTATTTTGGAGGCTTGAATGACATTTACTACTGCCGGTGCTTACGACCAAGGAAAAGCAGATATTCAGAGCTTGAGTGTAGACGACCAATTAGGTGTGCTGTGGTTTGTTTACACCGAAATGGGCAAGTCAATAACGCCAGCGGCTCCCGGTGCTTCCGGTTCCGAAATCGCTCAGGGTTTGTTCGAGCAAGTCAAACCGCTGCCCCACGAAGCACAACTACAAGTAATGCGCGACATTGCCTCAAAAGCCAATACTGAAATCAGCCGGATGTACGGTTCGATGAGCCCAGAAACCAAGCTGGCTTTTTGGTATTTCCTAGCAGTAGGAATGGACGAAGGAACTATTATTCCTGTGCCTCCAGACTATCAACTTCCTGACGCAGGAAAAGCTTTATTAGGAAAAGTTCAGGGGATGGACTTTCAGCAGCAAATTGATTTCCTTCGCGGTACAGTTTTAGAAATGGGTGCTGAAGCCGCTCCAGGGGCTGGCATTTAAAAATAGGACTTACGAAAAAAAACCCCGTTTATCCGAGAATATTGGGTGCGGCAACGACGCATTTAGGAAGAAACCCAGTTTTTAGCCGTTTGATGCGTAAGTCCTCAAAAAGATTAGTAAGTAGCTCAAACTAATACGCCACGCCAGAAACCCGGCTTCTTCAAGAAACCGGGTTTCTGGCTGTTGTGTTTTTTTAGGTTTACGGCGAAGATCCGCACTTTACAGCTAATAACTGAATTCAACGGCTCTGTTTCCCACAACTTCCGGCGCAGCGACTTTTAAACGCATATCTTCGCAGGCAACTGTTAGCAATGGCTGACCTAAGTTTAAACTGGCAAAAGGACTTTCTTCTGCCACTTCTAATTCGCCTTTAATCAAACCGATGCGAGACTCTAATCCTCCTTTAAACAACAGCAAATTGCTGCGGTCAGCGCTGAAAACATTTCCACTAAAAGGCAGCGGTAAGGCTAAGCTTTGCTGGCTGTAATTGAGGCTGCACAGTTGACGGTTTTCTTGGCGAACTGTGA
Organism: Microcoleus sp. T2B6; assembly: GCF_036700475.1. NCBI lineage: Bacteria > Bacillati > Cyanobacteriota > Cyanophyceae > Oscillatoriales > Microcoleaceae > Microcoleus > Microcoleus sp. T2B6. The sequence goes on from NZ_JAUBOZ010000092.1 coordinate 15,486, forward strand.
CGCGGTAGCCTAGCGGTGCTGCCTTTACCGAATCGCTGCCTTCCCAACTAAATTGAGCTAATTCTTTAGGAAGCCCCCAAATTTCGCGCCCGCCGGCTACGGAGTTAGGATTGTCTACGTAGATGTGGGAAATCCAAGCGCCCCATTTTCCTGCATAATTGGCGATCGCGCTAACTACAATTAACTCATTGTACTCCATAACCGAACCCAACCCGTAGGAGGATATATAAATGCCACCTAGGGTTTTTCCGGGCAATACAGAGACAATTTCTAACTCAGAGGGAACCAAGAGGCGCACTCGTGCCACATCTACCAATTGTAAAGTCTGAACAGCATAACCTTGCAGACTCCAAGGTGCAGGTGGATATACCATTTTAAGTGATTTAATGTCTGATATTTTATATTTATTTTAGCTTGGCGCTTCAAAAAGCAACAAGGCTTTACATTTCTTCGCAGCTTGTTAGTAAATTTACTTACTTTCAAACCAATAATAGTTTTACGCTCGGCAAATAGTTGACATCGGCTCAGCATTTACCTATGCTCTAAAGGTGGATACTTAAAAGGAAACCTAAACCTGTATGCTGACATCTTACAAGCCAGATATTTTTGATTGTTTAGATCATTTTTTCACTGCGAAAGACCTGTTAGAGCAAGCCAAAGACAACATGACAGAACTGGGCGCGATCGTCCGCCGTCACGGTTTACAAAAGCAGGTTGGTATCTGTTTGCTGCACAAACACTTCGACCTTTCCGATAACGAAAGATTGGTCGAAGAATTTGAAGGCAACAATGCTTATATCAAACCCACCACAGAATATACCGATGCGATTCCCTATATGTGGAAGGTTGAACACAATCAAACATCGGGCGAATCGGTTTGGTTTCCCTTAGAATTTGTCCGCGTTACAGAGGCTGTCTCCGCAGCAATCGAACGATCGGAAGCAGTTGTCAACAACTCGGAATTTCTCAATGAAATTGCCTCTAAGTTGTCAGAATTGGGCATGACCAATATGTTCGGCATCAGCATTTTGCACCGAGATGCAATTCAAGTTGCTGAGGGTGAAATTTTGGTAGAAAGCACAGACGACGAAGCCCGCGTTTTGACTTTTTCTTCAGTTCCCAGGCAGGATGTTGACCCGACAACTTTAACGCAAACCCTCTGGCAATTTCCTCATGCTGAAGGGTGTGAAGTAGGGGCTTTGTGCCGTCACTGTACTCACTGCACTAATCACTGCTCTCACTGTTCTCACTGTTCTCACTGCGGTCATTGCGGTCATTGCTAACAAGTTAAGCTAAGAAAGCATTTGTCAATCAGCAATTATGCTCAACATTTACTCGGATTTTGGGCATAAAACTGAGATTTTGGCGATCGAGGAATCATGCCTCCCATGATATTTATACCTACTCCCTCTCAAATCGTAAATTTTCCACTCCTAAAAAAGCAGTTTTTTTTGAGTAATATTACTGATTGACAAATGCAATTAAGTCTTAACTTGTCACCAATGCACTGCGGTCATTAAATAAGACTACAAAAGAGCAATAATTTTGTAGTAAAAACTTGAATTGTTCCCAGTTCGTAGTAAGGACTAAAGTCCTTAATTTTGACCAAATTAAGGACTTTAGTCCTTACTACAAACCTGTTTTTCAAATATAGTAAAAAATGTCTTATCTGCGCCGGAGTATCGTAATTTATAGATGTCAAAATTTGGAGTTAGAAACTCCAGAATCAGACTGGCAAATTCCCCGAGTGTGGCTGAGTTCGGGGACTCAGCTAGCTGTTGACAGCGTACCCCATCGCATTCCGTATTGCGAAGGGGCTTTTATGCCACAAGAACCTTGGAGGGAACCAACACCAGCAGAGTCTGCACTGCTTTGGGTTCATGAACCGCCGCCGCCATATTCGGGTATAGGAATTGTGCGTTTACCGCCGGATGTTTTAACCTTGTTTGCTGCTGCCGGTATAGCTTCGCTAACAACTCGGCTACAGGTCGCTGAGTTTAAATCGCAGGAAAAATGCCAGCAAGCACTCGATAAATTAATTGAATATTTTAAGCCTTTTTGTATGTCGGACGCGTCGCCAATTATTAACGGTATGGGAGGCAGGCAGCCGGGATTGAGTACGGCAACAATTGATAATAAACGGGGTTGCCGCAACGGTTTGCATACTGATAATTGGGACTGGTTGCCGCTGGCGAAAAAGCAGGACGCTACTAATCGGATTTGCTTGAATTTAGGGCGGGACAGCCGTTATTTTTTGTTTGTGAATTTGACTGAGATGGACATTTTTGAGATGTTGGGCTGTCGCGAGTCAGATGTTAGCAAACCTTGGAGGAGGCAGTTAACTCATGAGTTTATGAGACGCTATCCTAATTATCCGGTGGTGAAGCTAAGAATTGCACCGGGTGAGGCTTATATTGCACCGACAGAAAATATGATTCACGATGCTTCTACTGCCGAAATGAAGCACTTGGATGTTAAGGTGATGATGCGCGGTTATTACAGGATTCCAGCATGAGTTTTGCCCTTAGCGAAGCCTTCGGAGAGGATCGCACTTTTACAGATACTTTTAGAGATAGTTTGAAGGATGAGGGAAAATTGCAAGAGTCGATCGCCCTTTACGAACAGTCGATCGCCCAAAATCCCAATTCGCCCTCCGCTTACCACAATTTAGGCAAAGCGCTGCAACAAAACGGACAAATTGCAGAAGCTGTCGCCTGTCACCAAAAAGCCATTCTCCTACAACCAAACTTTACTGCTGCTTACTTCCCCTTGCTGTACGCGCCGCTGCCTCAATATTCTCCTCTGATTGACAGCCTGGTTGCTCTTTACCGCGAAGTTATCGAGATTTTGCCAAATTTTCCATTAGCCTACATTAACTTGGCTGTAGCGCTGAGCAAGCAGGGAAAAATTCAAGAGTCGATCGCGCTTTTTCAAACCGCAGTCCGCTTGCAAACAGTCGCATCTCGCCCGGAATTGGCACAAGTAGAATGGAATTATGAAAAATTGCGATCGGCCGATTTCATTATCATCGGTTCTCCCCGTTGCGGCACAACTTCTCTCTACAAATATATCACTTCCCACCCTCAGATTTTACCGGCAGCCAATAAAGAAATCTGTTTTTTTTCAGAACATTTTAACAAGGGATTAGCTTGGTACCAAGCGCATTTTCCGCCGCCAATTGATTCGCATCCTTTTTTAGTAGGAGAAGCAACTCCGACTTATCTGACTCACCCGCTGGCTGCAGAAAGATTGCACGGTTGTTTACCAAAAGTTAAGCTGATTGTGATTTTTAGAAATCCAGTTGATCGGGCTTTTTCGCACTATCAAATGCTGGTGAGGCGCGGTACTGAACGCAGGAGTTTTGAAAAGGCGATCGATTCCGAGTTGCAATTGCTTGCTGGTGCAACCGAAACCAGTTTAGAAGATAGGGCTCAGTGGAAAGATTGTCATTATATTTATAAGAGTCTTTATGCTTGCAGTCTCAAACAGTGGATGAAACTTTTCCACCGGGAACAGTTTTTGATTTTGCAAAGTGAAGAATTTTATGCCAATCCGGCTGCGACACTCAAACAAGTTTTTGAGTTTTTAGATTTGCCAGATTTTCCACTGGGGAATTATCAAAAGTACAACGGTGGTGATTATCAGCCTGCGGATGATGCTGTCAGCCAGCGATTGCGCGAGTATTTTCAGCCGCACAATCGGAAATTAGATGAATATTTGAATTCTGTAGGGGCGGGTTTCACCCACCATACGTGGCTGTAACTAAAGATTTAAATAAACCCGCCCCCACAAAGCGGTAAATCATCATGTACATTTTTTCGATTAGTATCGAAAGAAAAATTGACGTGGGTTATCTGTTGTGTGGGGGCGGGTTTAGTAATATTGTTAGTGAGAATTAAATATTATTCGTAAAACCCGCCCCTACATACACTATCCGTATTAATGCGCGTTAATCGGCTTAAATCTGCGGTTAAAAACCTCCCAATCTACTTACTAGCATAACCCGTGCTCACCAAAAACTCGCGCAACTTCCCAAAGAATTGAGTGCGATCGCGTCCTTGATAAACTTTCTCCAACAACTGCCAACCTTCCGCCTCCTGGCCCATGACATACTTGTTCGCCATGAAAGCCGCCAACACCCCCTTCACCTCCCCATCTTCACTCAGACGCTTGTTAGATTCCAGCCAAAGCTCAGCAGAATTCGTGTATACTTCCACCGGATACTGTTTGCTAACATCTTGCATTTTACCTTGGCGGTACTGCCAAACTTGCAGCGGGAAGCGAGAATCAGCATAATTGGTAAAAGCCTCGGAAAATCTGCCGTCCTGACTCTTAAACTCAGGGATATCATTTTTGCCAAAATCGACAATTTCGTAACTCACATTGCCCCAGAAATGCTTGATATGAGTGTATTTGTTAGCTGCCGAGTCGTAGCGGTAAATAAACGAATAATTGCAGCAGCGGACGCCGCTTTTGGTTGACACTAAATCTGCCAGGACTTCCGGTTCCTTGTCGCCGTCCAAATCACGGATTCGCAGCGATAAAAAACGTCCTTCTGATATTTCTTCGCTGGCTCTTTGGTCGGGGTTATCTACTAGAGAACGAGTCGGAATCAGCACTGGTTCTTCTAATAATTTTTTACCGTCGCGGATGATTTTGATGCGGAGATTTTTAGCATTTTCTGCTTCTTTTACGAAAGAAACTTCTGCGCGAAGTTTCCCCGATTCCGAGGTTTCTGTTGTTCTCGGCGGGCCGATATTCGCCGGAACTTGGGCGATATATTCCGCAGGAACTAAGGCCGTTTGACCGGGTTTGGCGATCGCCTGACAGAAAAAAGTGGCGACTTCGGCGCGAGTAGCATTCCGAGTAGGTTCTAGCTGTTTTACAGCCGGATAATTGACCACAAGTTGTTTTTCTGTGGCGGCGGCGATCGCACTTCTGGCCAGTTCGGGAATTTGCGGCGCATCCTCAAAAGTCGCATCCAAAATCTCAGCCGCCGGCCCCGTCGTAGGTGTATATTTCAAGCCGCTGCTTAAAGCTACCAAAGCCTGCCAGCGGGTAATATTCAAAGTGGGGTTAAAGATACTGCCACTGTATCCAGACATAAAACCCGTCTGATAAGCTTCTCGAATTGCTTTAAAACCCCAGTAATTTGTAGGAATATCTGCAAAGTCGATCGGAGCGCGGACGGTTTTGGCATCGGGAAAAGCCATGCGAACCATCGCCGCAAACTCAGCGCGGCTGACTGGGCGATTCGGGCGAAAAGTGCCGTCTTCGTAGTAGCCGCTGATAATTTTTTTCTGTGCTAACTCCTCAATGCAACCTTGCGCCCAATGGTCTTTAACATCCTGAAATTTAGCTTGAGCAAATGCCGGCGGTACATTCATGCCCGGAAACATTGAATTCCCGATGATTATCCCCAGGGCTACCAGTAAACCGATGATAGCTTGCCATCTGTGCGATCGAATCATACAGCATCCTCCTTTATTACCAAATCTGGAAGAGAAAATTACGCAAATTTTACACGTTATCAGGTATTTTAACCCTATCTAGCGCTCATTTAGAATCTAAAGTCATCTCCATCGACATTTGTGTTTTAAATGTTAGTTCTTCCGGATTACCAGGATTTTTTAGAACAATTTCCGTATGAGAATTAAAAGACATGATAAAGCGAACAGGCTGTAATTGATCTAGTCGGATTATAAATTCTCCTCCACCTTGACCAACAAAAGATTTTAGGGTTAAAGTAGCTCCGGCCGGCAGTTGGGGCCTGGTCAAATTTTGGGGGTTTGCTTGCTGCTCTATACTGCTATTTAGAGTAACAACTCCATCTTGCAATCCAGTTAATTCATAGGTAACAATGTTATTCACATTTATGCCATTGAAATTAGAGGCAGAAAAAACGCGCCATTTGGCTCCTTTGCCGACAGCTTCTGCGGGCAGTGGCAAGGAAAGTTGCTCTTTAGATATTTGTTGAAACTGTTGTTTTAATTGGCTGTCAACTCCTTCAGGGTAAATAAATTTACCTCCTTTATCAAAACTACGATTGTCCATGATGAAAGAACCTTTCACTCCGACCATTTTTTTGAGTTGCGAACGCAGGGCATCAATTGCGGTGGCTGGGAAATTTGCAGTATCGCCTGCGATATCTGCGTTAGCGAAAAAAAACTCGTAGTGAATATCCCCGTTGGCATCAATCTTAGTGACTTTTGTCTCGAAGGTCATCACTGCTCCTGGCAATTTAAGCGCAGGCGAAGACTGTGCGTTCACGGATGTTCCTCGCTCGATTTTTAGGGTGATAACTCTCGCTTGTTTGACATTAATAGCGGGTTCCAAACGCAGTTGCTGTCGCGGCTCTGCTCCAGGATTTAGCAATTCTATTTTAGGGTGAGTTGATCTGCGATCTGGCTCCGCTGCGAGGCTGGCTGGCTGCTGCGCGACAATTCGACTTTCCGCTTTGGTAACAATAGGAGAAAGCTCGATCGCCCATCCGGCACTTACCAAACAAAGAGATGCAATAAACTGTCTTTTTTTCATTAACTTAATTTCCTGGTATTTGAATGTTAGCCTGTTCCCACAGTCGATCGACTGTCACGAATTTGTAACCTTTGTACAAAAGCAAGGGAATTATTTTATCAGCCGAAGCTGCCACATCTTCGCCACCGCAATAGCCGTCGTGCAGTACAATAATTGAGCCGTTTTCTGTTTGCTGCACGATGCGACTAATAACTTTCCTCACCCCCGGCCGCACCCAATCTTCCGGGACAACACTCCACATTACAGGGCGATATTCCCACTGTTGCAATAACTCTAATGTTCGCGGCGTAAAAATGCCGTTGGGCGGCCGCACGTCCAGGATTAATTTGGGATCTAAATCGCAAGCTTTGGCAATTGCTTTCTGCGTGTCTTCTAAACTTTGTTTGAGTTCGTGGGTTTTGAGTTTGGGAAACGATATATGCTGGTAGCCGTGGAGACCGATCCAGTGTCCGCGATCGTACACTTCTTTAGCCGTTTCTGGATGCCTGTCCACGCAAAATCCCAGCCAGAAAAAACTAGCTTTGATGTCGTATTTATCTAAAATTTTTAACAATTGAGGTGTGTGCTGACGGTGCGGCCCGTCGTCAAATGTGAGGGCAATTTCTCGGCTGTTGATATCTCCAGTCCACAGACATCTGGGAAAAGCCGATTTGAGGATGGGATGAACGACAGGAAACAGGGGTGCTAATGGCATTGATTAATGTTGTTTAGTGCGATCGGGTAGAAATTGTGCAACTGCGCCATCAAGAGCGCTGTTAAAAATTGAGGAAGATAAAATTTGTTTTTTGTCTAGCTTGGCGTTTAAATATTATTGTATTTATGGGACACAAATAGAGTTAACTTATGTGACACTTATCGAACTGGAACCTGTATCTGTGTAGCGTTTTTTTAGACATTAACAACCAGCGAACAAAAAAATATGTTGGGCAGATGCCGGAGCGATCGCTCGTTTTACACTCCTGCGTTAAAATCAATTCTATGAGAATTTGAGTTACAATACAATAAAGTTAATTTAATAGAGATAAATATGACAACTGCCGTTGATATAGGAACGCTAATTGTCCGCACGCCCGGAACTTGCGGCGGCCACCCGCGAATTGCAGGAACTAGAATGTCCGTTCGGAGCATAGCAATTGACTACAAAGCAGGAATGAGTCCTGAAAAAATTGCTGAAGAATTCCCGCATTTGACCTTAGCACAAATTTATGCCGGATTGGCTTATTATCACGCTAATAAAGATGAAGTTGAGGCGGAGATAGCAGCGTACTACGAAGAGTGCAAGTATTGGGAATCTGAATACATGGCAGGTAAGTTATCGTGAGTCAAATTCGTCTGTATATTGATGAAGATTCGGGCAACCTTTCGTTGGTAGAATCTTTGCGTAATTCTGCTGTAGAGGTGATGACTACCTCAGACGCGAACAAACTTAGCTCTTCAGATGAGGAGCAGCTAATCTGGGCAACTGAGCAAGGGCGCGTCATTTACAGTTCTAACATGGGAGATTTCTGCCGTTTGCACAGAACTTTTGCTGAACAAAAAAGAACTCATTCAGGAATTATTGTTGTACCTAGACAAAGTTACTCAGTAGGCGATCAGTGGCGGGGAATCTTGAATTTAATTGCGGCTAATTCCGCAGAGGAAATGATAAATCAACTAGAATATTTGGGGGCTTATATCAGAGCTGAATAACTGTCTGTAAGAGATGAGCGATCGCCCCTTAAAAAAATCCTTAACTCTTTTGATATACCTTCAAACTATCTCCGATCGCATCGACCTCTATCTCGCGGTCGATGCGATCGCCCTACAGCGTCCTCCTATACTGAAAACCAGCATAACTAATCGAGAAACGATCAAGGAGGAACAATGACCGAGGAATATTTAGCCGAACGAACAGTTTCAGCCGTATTTAAGGAAGAAGAACAATTAGACGGTGTAATTCGGCGGTTGCTCGATCGCGGAGTTTCCCGCGATCACATTTCAGTAATGGGAAAAAACTTTCAATCTAAAACTAAAATTGCCGGCTTTATTACTAAAAAAGATGTAATTTTAGGCGGTCTGCGAAGCGGGGCAATTTTTGGTTCCTTATTCGGTTCTTTTTTGGGTTTGCTAACAGGCGTCGGCGTGCTGTTTATTCCCTTTGTCGGTGCAGTAGTCTCGGCGGGCCCGCTGGGTGCGGTACTGTTGGGTGCAGCTAGCGGCGCGATCGCAGGTTCGGCCGGTGCGGGTCTTGTTTCCGCTTTAGTCGCTGTGGGAATGCCCGAAGACAAAGCAACTATCTATCAAACCCGCGTTGAAGCAGGCGAATTTCTCGTGATGGCAGAAGTCGCCGCCGACCGTTCGGGCGAATTTCAACTCTTGCTAGAAAGTGCAGGTGGCGAAGAAGTTTCAGTTAGCGAAATGACGCTGCCGCGCGCCGTTAAAGGTCGCTGCAATAGTCCGGCAGACTTATCTCCAGAAGTGCGATCGCACCTGTCGGAAGCCGCTCAAAAAACCTTTATGGAATCCTACAACGCCGCATTTGACGAAAGCAACGACTCGATACAAGCGGAACACACCGCTTGGGACGCCATTCACCAGCAATACGAAGAAGATGAAAGCGGCGTTTGGACTAAGCCTTTAGCAAAAGTCTAGTCTTCCCATCACAGTAAACTAATAAAAAATACAATCAAGCCTCTAGAACTGCGGTTTTGGAGGCTTTGACGATTTTAGATTTGAGATTTGTGCAAGACTTATAGCAATTCTAAAAAGTCATGCAACAGTAGCTGTAGGGTGCGTCGCTATTCACTAATACCAAAAAAGAGCGACTATATCGCAGCGACGCACCGGTGCATACACTCTTTCAGGAAACAAACCCAACACTCATGATTGTTGGATGACCAGCCGAGAACTGGTATTAATTATAGTTGAGATTTTATAACTGTGCAAAATTTAATTTTTAATAATAATTTGGGAATGGCCGAAAGTCGCATTACGTTGGGAAATTGGTATTGCACTAGGTTGCGTTGTCCAGTACAATCTATAGGCTTACAAAAAAAAATTGAGTTAAGCAAATGCAAAAATACCTTTGTACAGTTTGCAATTACGTCTACGATCCAGAAGTAGGCGATCCCGACGGAGGCATAGATCCCGGTACTGCCTTTGAAGATATCCCCGACGATTGGGTTTGTCCCACTTGCGGGGCGGCAAAATCCGATTTTGAACCAGAATAAGCGAGAAATAATTTGTCCGATCGAATGCTCAAAATTACAGTTATCGGCGGCGGTGCAGCAGGTTTTTTTAGTGCAATTACCTGTGCCACAACCTACCCGCAGGTCCGCGTCACTTTACTAGAAGCTGGCCGGCAACTCCTGGCAAAAGTTCGCATCTCTGGCGGCGGGCGCTGCAATGTGACTCACGCTTGTTTTGACCCCGGTGTTTTAGTGCAGAATTACCCCAGAGGAGGGAAAGCTCTGCGCGGTGCTTTTACTCGATTTCAACCCCGCGATACTGTAGAATGGTTTGCCGGTCACGGTGTGAAGTTGAAAACAGAAGAAGACGGGCGAATGTTTCCGATTACAGACGATTCGGCGACAATTGTTAACTGTTTGATCCGGGCTGCTGAGGATGCAGGCGTTAAAATTCGCACCGGCGATGCAGTAGTTTCAGTAAAGAAATTAACATTGGAGGGCGGGCACGGGGGCACCGCCCCTACATTTGAAATTGAGTTGAAGTCGGGGGAGAGTTTTAAGTGCGATCGCATTCTTCTCGCTACAGGCAGCAACCCTTCGGGTTATAAGTGGGCAAAAGAGTTAGGTAATACTGTAGAACTGCCCGTTCCTTCTCTATTTACTTTTAATATTTCCGACAGCAGAATCAAAGATTTAGCCGGAATTTCTGTTCCTAATGCTAAGGTGAAATTGCCGGGAGCTAAATTAGAACAAAGCGGGCCTTTGCTAATTACTCACTGGGGTTTAAGCGGGCCTGCTGTACTAAAACTTTCGGCTTGGGGTGCGAGATTTTTGCACGATCGCCATTATAAAACCTCTGTCCTGATTAATTGGCTTCCCCAGTACAATGCGGAAGTTTTGCGGCAGCAACTGCTAGCAGTTAAGTCGCAGTTGTCGCACCGATTGATTGTCTCTAGCTGTCCCTTTCCGGTGCCGCGCCGCCTCTGGGAACGTTTGACAAGTTCGATCGGCATTGATGAGCAAAAACGCTGGGCTGACTTATCGAATAAAATCCTCGATCGCCTCCTGCTAGAACTCGTTCAAGGCGAATATCAGATTGCCGGAAAAGGGGCATTTAAAGAAGAATTCGTCACCTGCGGCGGTGTCAACCTCAAAGAAGTCGATTTTAAGACAATGGAAAGCCGCCGCTGTCCCGGACTTTTCTTTGCTGGGGAAATCTTGGATATCGACGGGGTGACGGGCGGTTTCAACTTCCAAAGTGCCTGGACTACGGCGTGGTTGGCCGGAAACGCGATCGGCAAACCATCCGATTGTAGATTGTAGATTGTAGATTTTAGATTGGGGAATACTTGCTTTGTAAAGGTTTGGGAGTTGCGATCGCGCGATCGGCTTGCCTGTATTAAATTTTGTGTTATTTTTGACTGAAGGCGCACCAAATGTGTGTCAAATTCAGCTTGTAGACAAAATTCGCAGTTTTGCGTCCTTCAACATCGGGTGAGATACATGAAAAACTTGAATCTAAAAACCCTAAAGTTCGATCGCAACCTTGAGGGCCATTTTGACTCACCTTTCATCGAAAAAAATGGCTTGCTGGAATTCAACCCCAAATTTATCACTCCCGAATTTTTAACAACCTGGACGTTTGAAACACACCTGTACGACGAACAAGTTGCGATCGACCACTTTGTCATCACATTTCCCAGCCGAACCGAACTAGAAAACTACGCCGCATCTTTCCGCCCCTTCGGTGCCAAAATTGTCGAAGGCCCAGACTTGTTCCCAATTAACTTTTGTGCGGAAAACATTAATGTTCCCTCCGATTTGTGGCTGCATTTAACTACCAGCCGGGAAGTCCCTCGGTATATTCAGAGGGGACGCATCTGAGCGCTACGCGAAGTACCCCGAATGAATTACGCCCGCGTGATGAAAGGCTCGTCGGGTGTAGGTACGGAAACCGACAATTAGACATTGCGAGTACCTTTAACTTCGATGTACTTTCTCTAACTATTAAATCGAAAAAATGGTACATTAAAGTAGGTCGAAAAAAGAAATTTCCAATGCAACTAACATACAAATACCGCCTCAAACCCACAAAAGCCCAATTGGCAACAATTGTGGCTCATCTAGAACTCTGTCGTCGGCAGTACAACTACCGACTTGGCGAAAGATTTAGGTGGTGGTCAGCCACGAGAACGCCCGTCAACGCCTGTCCCTTGATTGTTTCGATAGTCCCTGTTGAAGAGATTTATCAAAACATTCCTTTGACGAGAGTGCAGACTAGGGATGGTAGAAAAAAGGATGAATCGGGTAATCCTTTGACTAAGAAAGGCGACGTTTTCTCGAACATTGAAGGCGGATATGTACAGTGGCAGACGATACAACTGGCTGACCTCAAAAACACTAAAAAGTTATTCCCTGATTATAAAGTGTTGGATTCACAGGTCTTGCAAGATGTCGTCAACAGAGTGGAAACTTCCTTCTCAAATTTCACCACACCCGATAAAAATGGCAATCGTAGGGGTCAACCCAAGTTTAAGGGGCTTCACTACTATAAATCCTTCACTTATCCTCAATTAGACAACTTAGATATTGTCAAGGATGAGCAAAATAGGATTTGCATTCGCCTCGCAAAGATAGGTCAAGTACCTATGGTTTTTCATCGTCCAATACCAACGGGCTTCAAGGTTAAGATGGGGAGCGTTATTAGAGAAGCGGATGGGTGGTATATTTCCCTGACGCTAGAAGATAAGACGGTTCCTGTAACGGTTGCAGAAATTCAACCGACTGATGAAAACACTGTTGGTATAGATTTAGGAATAACTAATTACGTTGATATTTCTAATGGCGAAAGAGTTAAGAATCCTAGATTCTTGAGGAAGTCTGCCCAGAAGCTGGCAAGACTTCAAGCGAAGCTAGCTAAAAGAGTTAATGGTTCTAAGCCTTGGAAAGTTATCAAGGACAGAATTTCTAGACTTCATCAGTTCGTAGCCCGAGCTAGATTAGATTTTCAATTTAAAACGGCACATGATCTATTCGGGAAATGTGAAGTTTTAGTTGTTGAAGATTTGAGCGTCAAAAATCTGACTAGACGCGCCAAACCTAAAACAGATACTGAGAGTGGTAATTTGGTTTATTTGCCCAACGGTCAATCAGCTAAAAGTGGCTTGAATAAATCCATGCTTGATGCTGCTCATGGGCAGTTCGCCAGCGTCCTAAAATATGTCGCCTGGAAATTGGGTAAAAGCGTTTTGTTTGTTGATCCGAAGGGAACTTCTCAACATTGCTGGAACTGCCTAAATAAAGTTCCGAAAGAATTATCGGAGCGGTGGCATTCCTGTCAATGTGGGGAATCATTGGATCGAGATGAAAACTCAGCTAAACTTATTAGAAAGATTGGTCTGAGTTACGAAAGTGGCGGGGGAACTCCGTCACTCAAAAAAGCCTTTGCAAAAAAGGAAAAAGAAGCCTGCGGTATAACTGTACTCAGTTGACCGTCAGGTTAGTTCACTGACCTTATTGATGCCAGCCGGCGGCTTAGTAGTATTAGATGCGCCCCACGCAGCGGGCGACCAAAAAAACCGCTTTCAGCAAGAAAGAGGATTAGAAGCAGTTCACCACGTCGCGCTTCGAGTCGAAAACGTGCAGAATGCTGCTAAAATATGGCAAAATAAAAACTTTAAACCGCTATCAGAGCGCCCTCTAGACTACGGCTCATTAACCCAGTGGTTTCTGCAAAACCCCGCCGGACAAATCATCGAATTAATAGAACGTCGCCCCGGCAACAACGCCACCTTTGACTGCAAAAACATCGCAGGCTTGCGTCTCAGCGAAGATAAAGTCAGTAGTCAGTAGTCAGTAGTCATTAGTCAGTAGTCATTAGTTAACAGTTAACAGTCAACAGTCAACAGTCAACGGTTAACAGTCAACAATGCCCCATGCCCTGTTTGGCCAATGCCCAATTCCCAAATCTATGGTTGCAATAAAAATCCCCAAAGTCACTTTTCAACCCCCAACATTCAACTCAATTGAAGAAGAACGCCGCCACCGCAAACAGCGTTTAGCCGCCGCATTTCGATTATTTGCCCGCTTCGGATTCAGCGAAGGAATTGCCGGACATATCACCGTCCGCGACCCCGAACACCTCGACCATTTCTGGGTCAATTCTTTTGGAATGCACTTTAGTTTAATTCGAGTCAGCGACCTAATTTTAGTCAACCACAAAGGCGAAGTTGTTGAAGGAAATAAACCCGTAAACGAAGCAGCATTTGCCATTCATTCCCAAGTCCACAGCGCCCGCCCCGACGTAATCGCAGCAGCCCACGCTCATTCTCCCTACGGCAAAAGTTGGTCGAGTTTGGGCCGCCTGCTTGACCCGCTGACGCAAGATGCTTGTTCTTTTTATGAAGACCAAGCTTTATTTGACGATTACACCGGAGTTGTTTTGGAAATCGAAGAAGCTAAACGCATAGCCAAAACTTTAGGTGAGAAAAAAGCTATTATCTTACAAAATCACGGACTGTTAACAGTAGGTCAAACAGTAGATGAAGCCGCTTGGTGGTTTATTGCAATGGAACGTTCTTGTCAAGCGCAGTTAATGGCCGAAGCAGCGGGAAAACCAATTCTCATCAAGCCAGAATGTGCGCGTTTAACACAGCAGCAAGTAGGGTCTCACCGTATGGGATGGTTTAGCTTTCAACCGCTTTATGACATGATAGTGCGTCGGGAACCCGACTTATTAGATTAGAAACTCGGCGGTTTCAACCGCTATTACACAAACACAGTGGGAGCATGTCACTTTTGCAGTGAGCAATTATACTCATGCAGGTTTTACCTGATTACCAATTAAGCCGTTTAAGTA
>NZ_JAUBOZ010000093.1:0-29967 GCF_036700475.1 Microcoleus sp. T2B6
GAACTCGGCAGGATAGAAGTGGGAGTGGGAACACTCCAAAAAACCAATCAACGAGTAGCAGCAGCAGTTAAGCCAGCGCTCAATGCACTGTGGGAATGGGCACCTCTACAATCAAACGTTCATGTAGATGAAACCCTAAGAGTGTGTCATGGGAGTCAAAGAATGGCTATGGACAGCTAGTGGAGAGGGATTCTGTTTATTCCATGCCGCAGATACCAGGGGGCGGGTGGAATTGGAAACCATGCTGGGCAAAGAATTTGCTGGAGTCTTAAGCTCAGATGATTTCAGCGTTTATAATGGTTGCTTTCGTCATAGCCCAACAGAAGTGTCTAGCCCATTTACGACGGCATTTCAAGAAAGTGCTGGGACTTCCCGGCAACAATAATGCAGCAGTCGCTCAAATATTTCTGTCATTAATTGATGAAGCTTTTAGATCCCATGAGTCGGGAGCGAAACACGAAGGATCAACTCACCTACGACTCCTGGGCAACTGATTTCAAAATACGATTGAATAAAGCCCTTGCCACTTGGTTGAACCAAGTTGGTTATGCCGCAGGTCTGTTACTAAAATCCTTACGGGATAAGGCAGAACAATGGTGGTATTTTCTGGATGACCCCTCGGTGCCTCCTGATAATAATAAAGCCGAACGTTCTCTACGGCCTTCTGTAACGAAACGGAAAGTTTCTGGCGGCTCCCGTTCGATGAAACGATTTGAGGAAACGGCTGATCTATTAAGTGTGATTCAAACCTGTCGTTTTCAAGCTCGTTCAGTAATGGCTTTTTTCCGTGAGGCTATGAATGCCCATTCTTGTGACTTGGCTCGGCCTGAACTCATTCCCCTTTTTCAGACCTGAATCCTTACGAGCCAGATAACTAAATTTAATGGGTTTTTCATGATTTGGCGGACTTATAGACTCATTTTTTCAACATTAGGAGCTAGAAGCCTTCATTTATATCAGTTTCAGCTTCTAGTCTTATGCACGAGTCTATCTTTGATTAGATAAACTTATCACCACAAGTTCTGAAGAGCCGGCGGAAATTCATTACGCGCCGCCTTATTACTAAATCAAGTATCGCAAGCTTTCCCAGTGGAATTGTCTTTAGATTGCCTGTTCAAATCTCCGACAATTGCTGGATTAGCTGAAGTAATTGAGGCTGTGCAGTCTTCTGGAACTACGGCGATTTTTGAAACAAATATTGCTGACTTATCGGCTGATGCAGTCTTAGATGAAACTATTCACCCATTGACAATTACCATATCTAGACCGAAGCACATTTTCTTGACAGGGGCAACGGGTTTTGTTGGTGCTTTTCTATTGCACGAATTGTTGCTGCATAATCCCCAAGCGACTGTTTATTGTTTAGTTCGTGCTGACAATTTGGAATCCGCGACCTCTCGACTGCGTAGCACTCTGCAAAATTACGAAATTTTGGAAGAAGAATTTAGTAGGAGAATTCTCCCCATAATTGGAGATTTATCCAAGCCATTGTTGGGACTATCGACACCAAATTTTAGTTAATTAGCAGATGTCCTTGATGTGATTTATCACTGTGGTGCTTATGTCAATTGGGTTTATCCCTACACTGCCTTACGGGAGGCAAATGTGGGCGGGACAAAGGAGATATTGCGTCTAGCCACCCTGACTAAAATTACACCTGTCCACTATATTTCTACTCTGGATATCTTTCAATCGTCGAACTATGAGGGTATGAAATTAATTGGCGAAACAGACGATTTACTTAGTGCTGAAGGATATTCAGATGGTTATGCTCAAAGTAAAGGGGCGGCAGAAAAATTAGTTATGGCTGCCCGCGATCGTGGTTTACCAGTTTCCATCTATCGCTTGGGCATGGTGACAGGTCATAGCAAAACAGGTTCTTTTCAACTCAGTAATACGATTTGTTTGATAATCAAGGGCTTGATTCAATTAGGGTATGGCCCTGAATTAGATATCAAGATGAGTCTCGCTCCTGTGGATTATATAGTTCAGGTGATTCGGTATTTATCGCATCAATTCGAGTTTCTTAACAAGACATTTCATGTATTAATCCCCCATGTATTATCGATGAACCAACTTATCTTGAATCTTAACACCCTTGGTTATGCCCTCCCTTCTATTCCTTACCTGCAGTGGCAGGCAAAACTACTCAAGATGTCTCCCGATAATGCTTTAACTCCGATGGCTTCTCTATTTGTCAAAAAAATAAAAAAATATCTAATAGCCAAAAAACTTTTATCGAGACAACATCTTTTGTCTGTCAAAAGTTTGATGACCGCAACACTCAGGATGGACTGGTCGGTACTGATATTCTCTGTACTCCCATTAATGATTCCGTATTAAAGGCTTATTTATCCTATTTCCATCGTCAAGGTTTTTTGTGATATAGTAAAACTAAATGATTTGTCCCACTCTTTTAGGGTAGTGATCCGTGCGTAGCCCATCGAGCGGGTCAACGACAGGGGAACTACCCTACCAAAAGTTACCGAATTCATTGAGAAATGCTATATAATAATTATTTTACCTACTTTAATTTGAGTTAACAAACAGATAATAAGATGAAGATAAATTGGCTCCAGAACTTAAAATTGTCTGAGTCTCTCCTCTCCCAAACTCGCAACACCAGAAATAGACCCAAAGAGTCGCTGACAAAACAAACACTCTTGAAGATAGCTTTTGGTATGGGGATGGTTGTTATCGCCTCCACAGCTATTAGCTATTTTCAAATAATCTCACGGATTACTGCTAATTCACTCACGCAGTTAGAGCAATACATGGAATTACGATCCAAACGCGAAAGAGCAATATTTACCTTAGCGGAAGATAACCATAAGTTGCTCAAACAAGCTTTATTAGAGCAACTAAAAGCAGAAGCAAATCGCGATCCTCAAGCTGAATTCGATGAAAACTTTGTCAGATATCCAGATGGCTCAATTCGGAATCGCCCTGAACTATTTCAAAAAGAAAAAACTGCGGGATTATTCCTAGGAAAAAATGTCACTTTTGATACTGAAATGCAGCGACGAATAGTTGCTTTCTATAAAACAATAAATGCTTATGGCCCAGCATGGCGCAATCGCTTAGCTAACACCTATACGCAAATTCCTGAGAATGGTATTATCATATATATGCACCAGTATCCCTGGGTCCTCAAAGCACCTTCTAATGAATCTTTCCGCGTCACAGATGATGAGTCATTCCAAATTACCCGCCCTATCTATAATCCAGAACGCAAAACAGTCTGGACAGGCATTTATTACGACCAAGTAGCTGTAGCTTGGATGGCATCCTGTGTGACACCATTAGATGTAGATGGCAAGCATATTGCTACAATCGGGCATGATATTTTAATAGAGGATTTGCAGAAACGGACTATTAATGAAGGACTCAAAGGCACATACAACATGATTTTCCGAGCCGATGGGCGGCTAGTAGCTCACCCAGAACTTATGCAAAGTATTCAAAAGGGAAATGGACAATTCTCCATCGCCCAATCAGGAGATTCTCATCTGCGACGAATTTATGATTTAGTCACCAGTCATAAACAGGAAAATATGATTATTGACAATCCTGACTATGATGAATACTTGGGTATTACTAGAATTGATGAGCCAAATTGGTACTTAGTCACAGTTTTCCCCAAATCTCTGCTAACCCAAGAAGCCTTAGCTACTGCTCGCATGATTCTAGTGCTAGGGCTAAGTGCATTACTGATTGAAATTATTATTGTGTTCTTAATTTTACGTCGAGAAATTTCTACACCACTCAATAAATTAATGGCTGCAACGGAGAGTATTGCTGCGGGAAATCTTGATATTCAAGTTAATGTAAACCGCCAAAATGAATTGGGTCGTTTGGGATATTTATTTAACAAAATGGCTCAGCAAGTCCGCGAATCTTTTGCCGCGCTTGCGAAAACTAATGAGGAATTGGAACTGCGAGTTGAAGATAGAACTGTAGAGCTTAAACAAGCGAAAGAAGTTGCGGATACAGCTAACCGTGCTAAGAGCGAGTTTCTGGCTAATATGAGCCACGAACTGCGGACACCTCTCAATGGTATATTAGGATATGCCCAAATTCTCCAGCGCTCGAAACACATAGTTGAGTCAGATCAAAAAGGAATTAATATTATTAACCAATGTGGCTCTCACCTACTGACTCTGATTAACGATATCCTTGATTTTTCTAAAATCGAGGCCCGAAAAATGGAAATATATCCTACAGATTTTCATTTTCCCGCTTTTCTGCAAGCAGTCGTTGAAATTTGTCGAATTAGGGCAGATCAAAAGGGAATTGATTTTATCTATACCATCGAAGGTCAACTCCCAGTTGGCATTTTTGCGGATGAAAAACGCTTGCAACAGGTATTGATTAACTTATTAGGCAATGCTATTAAGTTTACGGCTCAAGGTAGCGTGCAATTTATAATTAAATCAAAACTCTTGGAAGATGAGGTCAGGGAACGACCTTTATATCGAGTTATGTTTCAAGTGGAAGATACTGGAATTGGGATAGCGAGCGATCATGTTAAAAATATCTTTTTGCCCTTTGAGCAGTCTGGTAATATGAAGAAGCAATCAGAAGGGACTGGACTAGGATTAGCGATCAGCAAAAACATTGTTGATATGATGGGCAGTACCTTGGAAGTTGAAAGTGAATTAGGCAAAGGTAGTGTTTTCTGGTTTGAGATAGATTTACCCGAAGCTAAGGAATGGGCCAAAAATTATAAAACTTCCGAGCAGGGCGTTATTATTGGTTTTAAGGGCGATAAGCCCAAAGTTCTAGTAGTAGATGACCGTTGGGAAAACCGTTCTGTTATTGTCAATTTACTCAGCCCTATTGGATTTATAGTTGATGAGGCTGAAAATGGCCAAGAAGGACTTGATAAAATTGATGAGGTTCAACCAAATCTGGTGATTACTGATATTGTTATGCCGATTATGGATGGCTATGAAATGGTTAAAACTTTGCGAAAATTACCATCATTTGCTAATTTATCAGTTATCGTGTCTTCAGCCAGTGTGTTCGAGTCCGATCTGCAAAAAAGTATAGAGATTGGAGCTAATGAATTTTTGCCCAAACCTATCGAAGCTCATAGCCTGTTAAATACGATCAAATCCCTCCTGAAATTAGAATGGATATATGAAGAGAAATTACAACCGCCAAGCACAAGAGAATTGACCAAAGAAGTGGTTGAGATTGTGCCACCTTCGCATGAGGACTTGCTAATATTGTATAATCTTAGTCGTAAGGGATTGATTAACGATTTGCTACAAGAGTTGACGAGGATTGAACTGATAGACAAGGAGTTTATCCCTTTTATTCAACATCTGCGCGAATTTGCTAAAGCTTTCAAGCTAAAACAGGTGCGAACTTACATAGAGCTATACCTAAATACTCCCTAGCCGCAAAAAAGTTGTAAATTTATGTATCCCATCCCCAGTAAGTTATGTATGACTGAAAACTCAGAAAATCAATCTATTTTGATTGTCGATGATAATCCCAATAACCTAGAAGTTCTAGCCCACATATTGACCGACGTGGGTTATCAAGTTTCCGTTGCTCTGGATGGTGAAACTGCGATTGAACAAGTAGAATATCATCCGCCCGAACTAATTTTATTAGATATAATGATGCCGCCCGGTATTGATGGCTTTGAGACTTGCCGGCGATTGAAAGCCAATCCCTTAACCTGCGAAATTCCCATAATTTTTTTAAGTGCTTTATCTGATTCAGATAATAAAGTCAATGGGTTATCTGTAGGAGGCGTAGATTATATTTCTAAGCCTTTCCAAAGTGAAGAAGTTTTAGCGAGGATTAGAATTCATTTAAAATTATATCATCTAACTAAAAAACTAGAACAACAGAAGCAACTGCTAGAAGAAAAAGTGGAATTACGGACTGTGGAATTATTAGCCGCTAAAGAAGCAGCCGAAGCAGCCAACATTGCCAAAAGCCAGTTTCTCGCTAACATGAGCCATGAACTCCGCACCCCTCTCAATGCGATTATCGGCTATAGCGAAATGTTGCAAGAAGAAGCCGAAGATTTAGATCAAAAATTTTTTATCCCAGACCTGAAAAAAATTAACGGTGCAGGCACACATTTACTTGGACTAATTAACGACATTCTTGACTTGTCGAAAATTGAATCGGGGAAGGTGGAACTTTACTTAGAAACCGTTGATATCTCAGATTTAATTAGGGAAGTCATCACGATGATTAAGCCACTGGTGGAGAAGAATGCTAATGTATTGGTAGTTAACTGTGAACCTAATCTGGGAGATATGAAAACCGACTTAACTAAGGTACGTCAGAGCTTATTTAATCTGCTGAGTAACGCCAGCAAATTTACCAAGAAAGGCATAATTAATCTTAAAGTAGAAAAAAGGTATAGAAAATCTGGAATAGCCGATGGAGAAGAACAGAAATCAGGCATTCCCTATATTGTATTTAAGATAAGTGATACTGGCGTTGGCATAGCTCCAGAACGAATGCAAAAACTGTTTCAACCATTCACCCAGGCTGATCCTTCAACTACACGACAGTATGGGGGTACTGGATTAGGGTTAGCAATTACTAGAAATTTGTCTCGGATTATGGGTGGAGATACGTTGGTTGAAAGCGAGGTGGGTAAGGGTTCTACTTTTACTCTTATACTGCCAGCAGAAGTGATACTCCCAAAGTAAAACCAGTGTTCATAATTGCACTGTAAAAAACAATTTTTAGAAAAGTTCCTATTTTACATCCGCCCATTTTTATGACGATCGGCGATTTTTAAGAAATCGGGCAAAACAGCAAGAAGCTGTGGCGTGTCAAAGTTTATTCCAGCAGAAACGTTTTGAATAATATTAATAATTTTTTAGCAAACCCCGCATCGGACTGATTAAGGTCTGTTGTTCTGAGATTAAGTGGTGGTAAGGAGCCTAGGGAACCACTAAGAGTAACAATCCTCTATGCTAGAGTAAGCTGCTAAATGCCATATATAGTACAATACGGTTCAGTTAAGCTCGATCCCCCCTAGCCTAGGGCGGGCACGGGGGCACCGCCCCTACTAAGGGGGGGACAAGAACCTACTCAAAGTCAACCCCTACTCCCCAACAATCAGGGGGATGCGAGGGAGATATCGCCCGGAATAAATAGTTTTAACCCAAGCGTATTGATATATAGCAATCCTTGCAGGAGTAGTAAATTTTTGACCCACCCCAACCCTCCCCTTATTAAGGGGAGGGAGTAAGAAATTTACAAATGATTTAGGATGGCTATATCTCGCTTTTGACGGCTTAGTTGAGGCAATCGTGGCGACATTTATGATGATTTATCAAATTTTTAAAACGAATTTTATTTATTGTAACTGTTTTGTGATAGCTGAGAGATGGATTATTTCTTGCCTGTCCAACTCGTTCTCCAGCTAGGAGTGAAGACCACAAACAGGACGGCAAAAAATAACTCGGGCTTTCATCGCACCGCTAAGATGAGTACAGTTATAGGGGGGGACTTCCCGCCGAGTAAGTTAAATTGGAAGAGAATTGTATGTTGTCGAAAAGAATTTTACCTTGTCTGGATGTGAAAGCCGGTCGCGTGGTCAAAGGTGTCAATTTTGTCAATCTTCAGGATGCTGGCGATCCGGTAGAAATGGCTCAGGTTTACAATGATGCGGGTGCTGACGAGTTGGTGTTTCTGGACATTACGGCGACTCACGAAGACCGGAATATTATGATCGATGTGGTGTACCGAACGGCCGATCGAGTATTTATCCCTTTGACGGTGGGCGGCGGCATCCAATCCTTAGACACAATTAAAAGTTTGTTGAGGGCGGGCGCTGATAAGGTGAGTATTAATTCGGCGGCGGTGCGCGATCCGAGTTTAATTGACAAAGCCAGCGATCGATTTGGCAATCAGTGCATTGTAGTGGCGATCGACGCTCGCAAACGGCAAGACGCAGATAATCCTGGTTGGGACGTGTACGTGCGCGGAGGGCGAGAAAATACCGGCAAAGATGCGATCGCCTGGGCCAAAGAAGCCGAACAGCGCGGCGCCGGCGAAATTCTGGTGACAAGCATGGACTCGGACGGCACTCAAGCCGGTTACGATTTGGCATTAACCCGAAGCATTGCCGAAATGGTCGAAATTCCCGTCATTGCTTCCGGCGGCGCCGGCAACTGTCACCACATCTACGAAGCCGTGACTGAGGGCAAAGCAGAAGCTGCACTGCTGGCTTCCCTGCTGCATTACGGGCAACTCAGTGTAGGAGAAATTAAAACTTATCTAGCAAAATGTCAAGTTCCCGTGCGACAGCAGCAGCCATTAGTCATTAGTCATTAGTCATTAGTCATTAGTCATTAGTCAGTGGATAGTCGGGCGCATCTTAATATCTTGCAACATTTTCAACAAATCGCTCTGCGGGTTGACTCAAGCGCCCTCTCACATTGCAAACAGGCTAAATAAACCCGCCGCCACCCCACGATCAAACCAGTTACTGAGATTTATACCGCTATGTGAGGCGCATCCGAAGGCACTTATGTAGAATTTTTTTGATTCTACACAAGTGCCTTTTACATAAATTTCTTGGGGCGACCCACGCCCGTCATCTAGAAATATTCCCTGAGAAGGATTTCAACTACCAGCTTTTTCAGCTAAATATTATATGTTAGCTCAATTTGAAAAAAAGCAACGGTTGCTTTTATCAAACTTGAGTAAAAGATTGTGCAGAATTTGAGTGAGCTTCAGCCTGTTAACAATCTCAGCAATTAAAAATTGTAAAAACGGAGAAATTGTGTATGTCTTTTATCAGCTTTAACCTCCCTGCCAAGCGTTTAGTTCGCACTTTAATAGCTGTTTGTTTTTGTGCCTTGATGTTTGTGTCTAATGCTTTCCCGGCTTTTGCCATTACCAGCAGCCCCACCAAAGGTGAAGACCAACTTTTGGGTATCGAAAAAGAATCTCAAGAAGTTGTCCTGAAAAAACCGATGTCCTTGGAAGAAACTCAAGAAAAAGCCAGCAAAGGGCCCAACGAAGTTCAGGGAGACGCTGACATTGAAAAAATGAAAAATCCTTCCAATACACAAGCTACATCCTTTGAGCAACAAGTCAAAAAAGCTGTCAGCAAAGTTAAAGACTAACTCAGCGCGCAGTAGTCAGCGGACAGTTGTTAGTAGAAAAGATTAGGGACACGGCGCGGTGCGGTGTCCCTAGAATTTTTTTTGTAGAGACACCGCACCACGCCACCTCCTTTGAAAGGCCGTATCCAATCTAAATTTAGCTTTAGTTTTCAGACTTGCTCTTAGGAATGAGAATTAAATAACTTAGAATTTTGATGGTTCTTGTGGGATGGGCGTCCCGCCCGTCCAGAAAGGGCGGGCGGGACGCCCAACCCACTTTCAAGAGTGTAAATTATTTAATTAGCGATCCTTAGATGGAATAAAAAAGTGGAAAGGACTTGGCATCTTTCGGCTTTACGAACACTCTTTGCTGGGGCTGCAAGTTCAAGCTATCGAATCTTTCTCTAGTCAAATTAGCGTTTACTACTTGACCGTCATCTAAGGTTAATTCTACCTGAATTTCCCATCCCAAATGAATCAAGCGACTGATTCTGGCAGGCACTGTTGCACTATTTTCTGTAGTTTCAATTACTACGTCGTGAGGGCGCAAGAAAATCTCTGGGTTGGCGGAGTCAAAGCCGTTGTCTTGAAACATTCTTGAACTGCTAGGCAATACATTGACTGGACCGATAAAACTCATTACGAAAGCACTCGCTGGATTGTCGTAAATTTCTGCTGGTGTGCCTACTTGTTCGATTTTACCTTTATTCATTACTGTAATGCGATCGGCAACTTCCATCGCTTCTTCTTGATCGTGCGTCACAAAGACTGTGGTAACGTGAACTTCGTCGTGCAGTCGCCGCAACCAAGCGCGCAAATCTTTGCGAACTTTGGCATCGAGAGCTCCAAAAGGTTCGTCTAGCAGTAACACTTTCGGTTCCACAGCCAGGGCTCTGGCGAGGGCCACCCGCTGCCGCTGGCCTCCTGAAAGTTGCGACGGGTATCTATCGCCCAATCCTGCCAATTGCACTAAATTCAACAATTCTTCTACCCGCGATTTGACTTTCGCGGGCGGTGTTTTCTGAATTTGCATCCCGAAAGCGATGTTTTTTCGCACTGTCATGTGCTTGAATAGCGCGTAGTGCTGAAACACGAACCCAATTTTGCGGTCTTGGACGCTAGTATTGGTCGCATCTTGGCCTGTCAGCCAGATTTTGCCAGAGTCGGGCATTTCTAAACCGGCAATCAGCCGCAGCAGTGTAGACTTGCCGGAACCAGACGGGCCCAGCAATGCGACTAGGGAACCCGATTCAATTTTTAAGCTGACTCGATCGAGTGCTTGGAAACTGCCAAACTGTTTTGATACGTTTTCTACAACTATCATTTAATTACGATTTTCCAATACTTTCAGCCTTTAAGTACCTGGTTTCTATCAACACTCTAGCAAAACAGCCATTTTAGGAGCTTTTTGGGCGTTGTTTTTGGCTGTTCACCTGTCCCAGTGTCCCTTATCCGACACTCCCTTACAAGCAAGCTCTTCTATCAATCTTCTATCCTACCCCTTAGCGATATTTGCGATCGCTCGGCAGGCCTCAACTCAAAATCGGGTTTTTCGATGGTAAATGCCATTTTAAATTTTGTGTTTTGGGATTTAAGCAAAAAAACTCGCTATCTGCGAGTCTAAGCCTGTATTTCTGGGAGTAGCCGCCAACTGTAGGCAGCTAAGCTTTAGAAGGCTCAATCCGATACCGTCCCGGTCAGAAGCCGAAAACCTTCACTCGAACTGTGTGCATAGCGTGACTGATGCGATCGCACTCCCGTGCCAGCCGATCGCTTCGTCAAGGCAATCTTCGTGCTAGAAGTCACCCAGCATATCCAAAATCGCTTCTAAATCAGCGAGCTTGACGGTAACTTTCTTGTGTTTAGCCTTCAGTTTGTTTAGTAGGGTAGCAGCATCGGGCAACTCTTTACCACACTTTGAATCATTTGTGTCAGATGACACTCCGTTATCTAGCTGTCGAGCTATAGTCAGCACCCGATCTGCTAGGGCGATCGGTACTCGGATAGTGCGGGTTTTTCCGTGCTTCCATTTACCCTCATAGTGTTTGAGGTTAGCTAGGCTAGCGTCATTAATATTTTTAGTCATTTCACTTGTGTCAGGTGATTTATTATTAACAGACTGGCACGGATGCTTTAGTTCTGTCAAGTATTTAGTCACGTGACACAAGTGATTAAAGGCAAAAAAGTTAGGCTGTAGGTAGATGACACTCGAAACTACTACTTTTCGGAGAGATACATCAAATCCCCGGCGACGAACTCCTGTTCTCTTACGAATGCTACTTCTTTGTCGAATTGTACCCGCAAGCCCGTATAAGTGGGGTAATTGGTAATTTTGGTAATTTCCCCTTTAATGCCCTTAGCGCGATCGCCGGGCTTCACTACAACAACCCGATCGCCTACCTCCAAAATACGGGAAGGCCTCGGTGCGGGCTGTTGTGTAGGGGATGCCCCATTAAGCGCTCGCTTGAAAAATCCCCTCAAGTGAAGTCCATCGGTACTATCAATAAACTTCCTTACCTCTTCCATTTTTTCGGTATCGCCGCTCGCTTTTGCTTCCCGGTACTCGTCGGCCATCCTTTTGGCCCGCTGTCTGTTGGCGGTGGTTTGCATATCGGCTTTAGTCGGGTTTGAGGGAGTTGAGGGGGGGGTTGGTGGCACTTGGGAGGGAGTTATTGAGGGAGTTTGAATCGTTACTGGTACTGGGTTTGAGGGAGTTGAGGGAGTTTGGGGGGGTAAATCTTTTTCTAACTCACTTTCTCGATCACTTTCTTCCTTATCTGGCAGATAATTTTCTTCATTTTTGTTTCCGTTTGAAACTTTAGGGTCTAACTCCCTCAACTCCCTCAAAGGTATATCTGGTAGGGGTTCAACTCCCTCCCCAACTCCCTGCAAACTCCCTGCAACTCCCTCGCTAACTCCCTCAAACCCGACTAAAGTTTCGGAGTGAGTGATATGGTTATCCGACTTTTCTCTCACCCTCAATCCCTCAAAATAGGCTTGTGCACCCTGATGTCGGGTAAAGGGTAAATTCTCGTCTGTCAGCAAGTCGGCAAGCAAGCGGGGGAATTTGACAATACTTACTTTCGAGAACCCACTCTCCTCGCAAAAATCCTTGTAAGCCTCATAAAGCTTCCCGGTGCGGGTAGTAGCGGCCGGGTCTAGTACCAGTTCCATATCAAAGAATGCAGCGGTCGAGCTTGTTTCGACTTTCATCTCCCATTCCTTATATTTGAACTCAGCAATCTTTTCGGCTCCGATACCGCGTATCGCTTGAGTAACGGCGCTATTTGCGAGGGAGAGGGCTATTCCAATCAATGCGGGTACTTCTGCCTCAAACTCACTTTCTATGGCGTGGTCGCGTTTTTCGGTAGGTATGGGGTTATCAAAGTGAACCAGGCACAACCGACGCTCTAGCCCGGTAGTGTCACCCACAAATATGGGTTTGTTACTACAGATGAGGAAGCACCCGTAGAAAAACGCATCGGCGGCCGGAGTGTGCAATTCCCGGTAACTAACAGCATCACCGCCCGTAAAACTGAGAATCGAGTCAATACCTACGGGTTTTCGTTCATCGGCAAACACTACCAATTGTTTATCCACAACTGATGCCTTAGTCGATCCGTCACTTAGGCGATCGAGCTGGCAGCCCTTAAAGTTCTCTCGTCCAACCATTTTCTCCATCAACCGAGCAAAAGTACCCTTACCGGAACCCGGCGCTCCGACTAAGTGAACGAACATCTGCAAGTCGAAAAACCGATGTTTGAGTATGGCGTTAGCAATGGCTAGCAACTTAAACATTTTTCGCTCATCATTCTGCATGGCCGTCCGGAAAAATTTGTGGATACTAGGGCAATTCACCCGTAGTGCTTCCAAGGGGTCGCTTAGATCGCCTTTCAGTGGTCTGTAATCGAATGGTAAGAACGAGGTAAATCCCGTACCCGGTGAATGTTCCAGTGTTGCCAGCTTGTCTCCGTCTAGAACGTAATTACTAAGGTTGATGTAACGCTTTCTATCCCAATACTGCCAGCGGATTTGTCGCAAGTCACATTGGAGTAATTCCACCACGTTGTTAATATACTCAATCCCGCTGTAGTTTATGTTTTTTGCATCAATAGTGGTTTTGACCAAACTCTTAAACGGCCCTATCCCTACCTTTTCCCAGTGTTTACCGGAGTATATCCGCCACGTTTTTTGTTCGTCATCATATTTCCACTGATGCCCATATTGTTCGGCTAACCGGGCCGCTGCTTCTCGCGGTGTCGGTGGCTTTTTCTTTTTTGTTGGTGTATCACTATCACTTGTGTCAGGTGATTCAACTACATTACTAGATTTCACCAATATAGCCCGAAAAGCCTCAATCCCTTGATTATTGATGAAATCATCCATCCCCTTGCCGTCCTCGTGGTTCCAATTGCCTGTAACCGATAGTACCTCGCAGCCATAGGCTTTCAGGTGTTTAGTGAGGGTTTTTTCGGCACGGCGAACATTCTTTATGGTTTCCACCTTCTCAGGTGGATCGGAGTCATAAGAGATGATAAAGTTAAAACCCGCTTCAGCTAATCGTTTCAGCCCTGGTATCAAGTCGGGTTCACCCTTTGCCTTTGGGGTTAATCCCATATCTATCCCCATTAGGGCTACCGTAGGGATATCCCACATACAGCCCTTAATTGCCTTTATGCACCCCTCGGTGATGAGTAGGTAGGGTTTGCCGTTAATGGTGAAGCATCGGGCTTTAAGAGCCTCTAAATCAGTCCAATATGTTTCGACTTCTGGATGCTTGACAAGGAAAGCATCGTATTCACCTTTAGGGGTGCGATATTTAGGAAGCTTTCCGTCCTTTGACGGCCACGGGTTAATTGGCCGTAGTTGCAGTTGCCCAAGGTTGCCCCAAAAAACTATACAAGGAGATTTTGCATCATACCCCAACAATACCGAGGCTTTCGGGATATCAGCACTGTCACAGTTTGCATATACCCAATCACGATCAAGCTTGCGTTCGCTTACTAGATAGGCTACATCGGCGGCATTAAGTAAAGATTTGTTGCGGGTAGTGGCAACAGTTTGAGAAAATGATGATACACTATCCATAGCGGTTGTTCCTGTGAGTAAGGTGGATAACCGCTATCCCTA
This sequence comes from Microcoleus sp. T2B6, assembly GCF_036700475.1. NCBI lineage: Bacteria > Bacillati > Cyanobacteriota > Cyanophyceae > Oscillatoriales > Microcoleaceae > Microcoleus > Microcoleus sp. T2B6. The sequence continues at coordinate 14,229 of NZ_JAUBOZ010000093.1, forward strand.
GTGTTAAGTGAGTGGAGACAATTGCCGTGATATACCCTTCCGGCGAGGGTTGCCTCTAGAAAATTGCTAGAAAATAGGCAAAAAGTGCTAACTTGAAAATGTTATATATACTTGTCTCCCCGTTCACCTTTACTAGAGGTAGCGGGCTTTTTTTTGCCTGCGGGTACAAGCGGGCAAATTCTGCTGTTGAAATTGTAACCTACAGCCGGATGGCAAATATCCCACAAATAAAGCTTGTACAGCGTTATACTTCTTCCGGAACCCTATAAGGGTTAGGATTATTTTCTCGTGTATTAAAGTCTATACAGCGTGAGAAAATTTATACTAAATATCACAAAGTTTATACACGAGACGCATTTCTCTTACTTTGTATAACAGGTGCTTAAGTAAGTAAGTGTATTTTCTGGCATAGCCGCCTATCATTGGCGGCTATTCATAAAAATGAAGGTAAAAAGAAAAAGCTAGGTTCACACTATGCAGATGATGTGACTCTAGCTTTCTCTTTTCGACCGGGCGATCGCAACCTAAAACTCAATCAACAAATCATTTAGCTCTTGCCGTGCGGGCGGGAACTGTCCGCCCCGTTCGTAGTGAGTGAGCAACCGACTGTAGGTGATGCCCGACTTCAAGTCCCCAAAGTGTTTGGCGTAAGCGTAAAGCCCTAGCTCTTGTGCTTCTAGTACCATTGCCAGCTTGTCCTTTGGGGCGGTACGCCGTTCGACTACCTTGTAGTGTTGGCTCATCCTCACCGGTTCCGGTAGTGGCTCATATGCCTTTTTTGCGATCGCTTCGAGGCACGTTAGTACCCGCAGCACCTCGGTAGTTGCTGGCATCCAACAGGCCAGCTTAAGTACGGCCCGTGGGGGCAACAGGTAGTTGAGGTGGGGTTTACCGATCCAGCAGATACCGAGTACGGGTTCCGAGTGTTCAATGAAGGTTTCGGGACAACTGAACAAGCCATCCCCTACCAGTTGTGGTTCAAAGTTGCGGATTAGGCGATCGGTAGTTTTTGGCTCAACGCCATAAAGGGCATCTACCTGTTCCGGTAATAGCACGGGTGCTTGATAGTAATGTAGCCACGGCTTAACACCAGTACCGATATCAATGCAGGCGAAAGCCTCGGTGTGGCGGATGCTATCGAACACGGCATCTCGATACCAACGGAGTGCAAGGGGCTTATCCCACGAATAGTTAAGACAAGTCGATCGTGGGGCGCGCGAAGCGGACTGTTGTGACATAATAATATTCTCAATTGCTTGAACCAATTGAGAAAACAGCAGTCATCGGGGTGCAACCCGGTGGCTGTGTTGCTTTCTCTTACTTTTGACGATCGCAGCATTCAGGCTAAAGTGTCAATACTGCAACTGTTAAGTTTTGTTGCCAACAGAACGGGACTACTTACTGTCACTCACGTGACACAAGTGAATATTTGATATTAGGTTCACTGCTACTCCATCTTCATTTTTACGAGTAGCCAGCAACTGTTGCTGGCTATTCCAGAAAATACAGGCAGAGACACAAACAGGCAAGGCAAAAATAGCCAATAAAAAACCCCCCTTATTAAGGGGGGCGGTAGGTAGGGGTGAGTAGGGGGTTAGATGTCAGGGAAGGAGGCCTCTGTATTGATACCCAAGTAATGCCGTTGAATCGTATCAACACTATTACCGCAGGCAGTGGCCAGTAGCAATAAATCAGTGCCAGCGTGCGCCATCAGAGTAATGAACGTATGTCGGGTATGGTAAGGGGATAGGTAGCCAGAGATTTTACCTTCCTCTACCAGTTGAGTGACAACACCGGGGTAGGTATAGGTTTTTTGAGAACACTTTAATTCGTATGTATTCCACAACTTAGCAAATTGACCGATATACCAAGCTTTGCCATTTTGTTGTTTGAAAATTAAGTTCCTTGACTGAACGTCCACAGGTTTAATTTTCAACAGTAAATCTTGAAGCTTCGGATACATTTTAAAGATTCTTGTTTCTCCTGTTTTTGGAACCTGAGTGTTCTTTAGCCGGCCATTGTAAGACTTGCTAAATCTAATGTAGTCTTTGTCCCGCCCCAAAAAAACATCCTTCCATTCAAGCGCGAAAGCTTCCCCACTACGGCATCCAGTTAAGAACAGAAACTCAACTAAGGGTGCAGCGTGACGGGTTGCGGGTTTATCAGACTCATAAAAAGCCTTGATGATGATGTCTCGCTCTTCCTTAGTAAAAGCACGTCGGTCACGTTCATTTTGGTTAACTTCGTCATCCTCGGAGTCCCACCATCGCAATAGCGAACCATCAGAAGTGACAACTGGCTTATACTTGTCCGTTTTATTAGGGGTGAAAACAGAGTCAAACCCCGCAAACGGGTTAACCGTAAGTCTTGTTTTCCCTTGAGACTGCAATCGGGTAAAAGCCTCGGAAAGTGCGGACATAATCGACCGCTTGGTAGTTGTACAGCAAGTGAACCGCGACAAACAGTCGTTTATCTGTCCGTCTAAACGTTCGTTCCACAAAGGATTATCCGACGTTAGATAAACATGATTTTTTTTGTCATACACCTTCCCCTTAATAGGGTTTGTATAACTAATTCGGTAAAGAAGTTCAAAAGTAGTCGGCTGTAACTGCGGTTGTTTCCAGTCTAAGTAATCCTCCCACATTGCCCCTACAGTCATCTCCGGTTCAGGTTCCGGTATGGGTGCAGCCAGCTTTAATTCAGCAGCGTACTTGGTTTTTAAGCCGTACTTGGCAAAAGTAGGATCGAACAATTGTTGCCAGTCTGGGTGCTGTAAGTCACCTTCGATCCGGTAAGCGATAGCGATCGCCTTTTGCCAATTCTCAGGAGTATCCTTCATCCCTAAGCCCTGATGCTTTCGCTTCCCCCCAAAAATGGGATTGTACTTGGTGCTGAATTGTAATCGGAGTGAACAATTATCAGACTGCACTTTGATCGTCTCAGGAGTGGCTTGTGATTTAGCGTACATATTGTTTTTTCAAGGTTCTGTAAGGATTTTAGCCTTCTATCAAGTTTCTAGCAATCCTCGGTGAATCGAGCTATGTGCATAGCGTGACTGAAGGCACAGAAACAATATAGCATCTTTATGGCAATAGGGCTACCACTATGCCCATTGTTCGTTCGGCAACAAAGCCGTGTACAAGATTTAACAGATTTAACGGATGGATGTTGAGCTTCGAGATTCGAGCTTCGAGCGAAAAATGTTAATCTCCGTTTTGGGGAGGGGTTAAAGTAAGTTTTTTATAGCACGATCGCACATCCGTTTGTTAATTTTAGGGTTTTGGCGATCGGTCAGTCGATTTTAGATTTTAGATTTTAGATTTTAGATTTACTTGCAGCTTTGAATGTGGAAGATGGAACTTTGGTCTAAAATTTTGGGCTATCCAGGAAAGGAGTCGGGGCTTTGTATCGGTTTTTGGGCGGTGTCAAACAGCCGAAAATTAACAAAAATGCACGTCAAAAAAAAAACAACACAATTCTTTATCACCAAAGTTGGCGTTTGGTACTACAATGCAGCAAAAGTTCAAGCGTTTTTGACTTCAACGGCTGAGGGGATAAAGGAAAATGGGAGATGTTGGACGTGTGCCTGTAGGAATTATCGGCGCTTCAGGGTACGGCGGCGTGCAACTTGTGCGACTGCTGGCGGATCACCCGGCGGCTGAAGTAGTTTATTTGGGCGGGGATAGCAGTGCAGGAAAACCTTATTCCAGCCTTTATCCGCACCTGACTAACTGCATTGATTTGACAGTCGAGGCGATCGACCTAGACAAAATAGCGGCAAAATGTGAAGTTGTGTTTCTGTCGCTGCCAAACGGTTTAGCTTGCAAAATGGCACCGACGCTGATAGAAAAAGGCTGCAAAGTCTTGGATTTGTCGGCTGACTACAGATTTGAAAATCTGGAAACTTACAAAGCTTGGTACGGCGGCGATCGATCGGACTCTGCTTTAGCTGCAACGGCTGTTTACGGTTTGCCAGAATTGTATCGCGATCGAATTAAAGACGCTCAGTTAGTAGGCTGTGCGGGCTGCTACGTCACTGCTAGTTTATTAGCCCTGGCACCTTTGCTCAAACAAGGCCTCATTGTGCCAGAAACAGCAATTATCGACGCCAAATCCGGTGCTTCGGGAGGGGGCCGCAAAGCCGAAGTTAATCTCTTGTTGGCTGAAGCAGAGGGTTCTCTGGGCGCTTACGGCGTTGGCCGCCACCGCCACACGCCCGAAATCGAGCAAATTTGCAGCGATTTAGCGGGACACGATATTAAAGTTCAGTTTACTCCCCACCTAATTCCGATGGTGCGGGGAATTCTGGCGACTGTGTACGCAACTTTGCGCGATCCGGGTTTGGTGCGGGAAGATTTAATCACGATTTTCACTGCTTTTTACCGCAATTGTCCTTGGGTAAAAGTGTTACCGGCGGGAGTTTATCCGCAAACAAAATGGGCTTGCGGCACAAATTTGTGTTACATCGGTGTGGAAGTCGATCCGCGTACTGATAGGGTGATTGTGCTGTCGGCGATCGACAATTTAATTAAGGGACAAGCCGGCCAAGGCATCCAGTGCATGAACTTGATGATGGGTTGGGAAGAAACTTTGGGTTTGCCACAATTGGCTTTCTATCCTTAATTGAGAATTGGGCATGGGGCATTGGGCAATTGGTAATTGGTAATTGGTAATTGGTGGGGGCGGGTTTACGAGATTGTTGGTTTTAGGCAATTATTTCTGGTAAAACCCGCCCCTACAGGATGTAAATTGCCGATGCCCGATGCCCATCCGATTTTAGATTTCTGATTGTTAATTTTAGATTCAAGTTACTAATCAATTCTTCAATCTAAAATCTAAAATCTAAAATCTAAAATTGTCAGATGCCCCATGCCCGATTACCAAGTGTTATTTAGGCCCGTAACCGATCGACCCAGCATAAATTGCCCGATCGCCCAATTGGTCTTCAATCCGCAATAAACGGTTGTATTTGGCAACTCGTTCGCTGCGACACAAAGAACCAGTCTTGATTTGACCGGCGCGAGTCGCTACGGCTAAATCGGCAATGGTGGTATCTTCAGTTTCACCGGAACGGTGGCTGATGATCGATCGATAGCTGTTCCGTTTGCCCAGGTCGATCGTATCCAAAGTCTCTGTCAAAGAACCAATTTGATTCAGCTTAATCAAAATCGAATTGCTAGCTTTCAAATCAATTCCTTTTTGCAGCCGCGTGCGATTAGTAACAAACAAATCGTCACCAACCAACTGAACTTTGCTGCCCATTTTCTGCGTCAGCGCTACCCAACTGTCCCAATCGTCTTCATGCAAACCATCTTCAATGGAAACAATCGGATATTGACTGGCCAAACCATCCAAATAATCGATTAATTCTGCAGGCGAATGAGCCACACCGTCGTAAGTGTACTGCCCATCTTTGTAAAATTCGCTAGCAGCAACATCCAAAGCCAAAGCAACTTGTTCACCCGGTTTGTAGCCAGCTTTTTCAATAGCTGCAATCAACAAATCCAAAGCTGCTTGATTGGATTTAAGATTAGGCGCAAAACCGCCTTCATCACCCACACCAGTCAGCAAACCCTCAGCTTTTAAGACTTTACTCAAGGATTCAAATACCTCTGCACCCCAGCGTAAAGCTTCTTTAAAAGAAGGCGCACCCACAGGGACAATCATAAATTCTTGAATGTCCACATTATTGTTAGCGTGAGAACCCCCGTTGATCACGTTCATCAGTGGTACTGGCAAAACGTTCGCCAAGGGCCCGCCCAAGTAGCGGTAAAGGGGGAGTCCTAAAGTCTCGGCGGCCGCCTTTGCTGTGGCTAAGGAGACTCCGAGAATGGCATTTGCGCCGAGGTGGGATTTGTTCGGGGAACCGTCCAACTCAATCATGGTTTTGTCTACCAGCGCTTGGTCGATCGCATCTAGATTAGCCAAAGCGGGGGCAATTTTGTGTTCGACGTTAGCGACGGCTTTTAGGACTCCTTTGCCACCATAACGGCTTTTGTCGTCGTCGCGGAGTTCGTGGGCTTCAAAAGAGCCTGTAGATGCGCCGCTGGGGACTTGGGCGAGGCCCACAACACCGTTAGCTAGGTAAACTTCAGCTTCAATGGTGGGGCGGCCACGGGAGTCGAGGATTTCTCTGGCTTGAATAGATTCGATCGCAGTGTCTAGCATATTAATTATTCCGGACTTAATTCAAGGTTTCATGACAATTAGCAGTCTCTGGGTTTTCCCACGCTGACTGCTGACGGGTAATAGAGTACGCGATCCCCAGAATTATTGGTGCACAGTTCAAAATATTTGCGGATTTGGACGAGCCGATCGGTGTCAATAAGCTAGGCTTGTTGAATAACAGCTCCGGCAAGTTTGACAGTAATTTGATTGTTTTAACCCCAGATTCCCGCAGATTTCTTAATTGGAACCTTTGTTAAAATCAGAATGTCAACAAAGCCAATCAAAAAAGGAGAAACTTAGGATGTTAGAAACAAATATCGGAGAAATTAGAGCATTAGCTGAAAATTCAGACCCTATTATTGCTGATCCCCCAAACACCAAATTACTCACCGGGCCATTGCCAAATCCAGCCAGCGACCCTAACTTTTTTGACTTAACTCCCAATGACGATGCAGTTCAATTAGCAAATGGAATTCTGCGTAATACTCCCGGAGGTTTGCGGGCCTTAGCTGGTAACGATTTTGTCAGAGGTTCAGGTGGTGCGGAACTGATGAACGGTAACAGCGGCACAGATACTTTAATCGGGGGTTGTGGCAGCGATACTATTCGCGGCGGCCAAGATTTTGACATTCTTTATGGAGAATGTGCCAGCGATTTGGTCAGCGGAGATCAAGGTGATGACTACGTTTATGGAGGCACTGCCAATGACTTTATGCGGGGCGGTAAAGGAAATGATGCTTTAGTAGGAGATAGTGGAAATGATACTATAATCGGTGATGCTGGAATTGATAGACTTTGGGGAAGTGAAGGCGCAGATTTGTTTGTGATCCGCACAGAAGTGGGAGCAACTTCGGGGGAAATTGGTTCGCTTCAACCGCCTCCTAGTGGCAATTTTGATGTAGATGAAGTGCCTGCCGATTTTATTCTCGATTACAATCCGGCTGAAGGTGATGTAATTGGATTGACGGGTGGATTGACGCGAAATGATATTGTTTTGAGCGAAAGGTTTTTAACAATTGGTGATGCCAGAGATTACGATAGCAGTGGCCCTTTTCCTCCGGGAATTCCTCGCACTGCTGATTTTAGAATTTTAAATACTAAGGCGACGGTGATTCGGGAAGCTAGCAGCGGCAATATCTTGGGTTTGGTGAAGGATGTTTCGCCGGATCAACTTCAGTTTACCTCTGTGTCTGACGGGACGATCGGCCTTGGATAATCCGCACCCTACAATAGACATCTCCAAAATATAAACTCAAGGGCGGGCGAGACGCCCACCCCACAAAACAAACTTTCTTGTGGGGTGGGCGTCTCGCCCGCCAACCCGATGTGCATAAGCCGGGTAATTTGTTTGTTGGAGGTGTCTAATCTTTAAGATTGCCAGAAGTCCGCCACATCATATCCCATTTCGGTGAGCATTTGCCGCAGCAGAGGTAAGCTCAAACCGATCACATTTGTGTGACATCCTTCGATTTTTTCCACAAAAAAGCCGCCTTTACCTTCCAGTGCAAAACAGCCTGCACATTGCAAGGGTTCTCCGGTAGCGACGTAAGCCGCAATTTGGCGCGAGGTAACTTCCGCAAAATGAACTTTTGTAACTTGATAGCGAATGACCGATCGCGACCTTGCCTCATCAAAGTCATCGAATCTAGTATCAATTAAAGCATGACCCGTATACAATTCGCCCACCTTACCGCGCATTTTCTGCCAGCGCGAGATTGCTTCTTCCGCATCCTTGGGTTTGCCGTGAATTTCGCCATCTATGAGCAAAATTGAATCGCATCCCAACACCAAACACGCTTTTGGATTGGGGATTTGGGGGTGAGAATTAGCCAGTAAAAACTTAGCCACAGCCTCAGCTTTTCCCTCTGCTAACACCTGCACTAAATTAGTGGCATCTTTCATTTGTATTTGCCCTTCATCAAAGTCGCTGGGGCAAATCACAGCTTGAATGCCGGCATTTTCTAGCAGGCGGCGGCGCGCAGGAGAAGCTGAAGCTAATACAAAAGTTGGAATTTTCATAAGTTAAGAAGTGAGTTGACAGTTGACAGTTGACAGTTGACAGTTGACAGTTGTCAGTTGTCAGCCGTCAGTTGACAGTTGTCAGTGGTCAGTTGGCAACTAACCCATGCCCCATGCCCCATGCCCCATGCCCTAATAAACAGAGAAAGATTTAACAACTTTCTCAAAAGCTTCTTTTACCTTTGGCCAGCGTTCTTCGGTAGTGGAAACGTTAAGCGTAAAAAGTTTGCCGCGGCTGACTGCTACACTCGCTAAGTTATGGCGTTCTTGGTTTGGCAACTTAACGGCGTATTCTAAAATGTAATAGTTTTTCGATCGCGATTCACGAGCTTCTGCATTGACTAATTCAGCTTCGCGGCCGGAATCACTCGGGGCGATCGCACTTTTGCTGAGCTTGTATCCCACATCCGTCGGCGTTCCCAAATCCGCCAGAGTTTTGTCCTTCGCGACTGGACTGATTACCACGCTGACGTTCTCGGTTTGCTGAATCAAATCGCGGAGCACCACATCGGGCCCGTTAGAAACCGCGATCGGCAGCCAGCCGTTAGGATAGAGAAATTGATAGCCGTCGCCAGTATCAACGTAGCTTTTGAGCCCGGTGACTTTAGACACACAACCGGTCAAGGTGAGGCTTAGAACCACCAGAAGTATTGCCGCAATTCGTTTGAGCATTCTTTTTACGGGTAGAGTAAAACAAAAATATTTAATTTTAATTGTCTCACCAAACCTTGGCCCTAAAAATAGTTAAGCTATGAATCGCTGTTTATGTAACGCCAGCGATCCATAGCCGTATAGTTTAATTGTTAACAAAATCATTACAGGTGAGTCAGCCAGCTAATCAGCCCGTGCTTGGTCGAAACTTCTAAAGCCAAGAGAGAAACAAAGCCAATCATGGCAAGGCGGCCGTTTAAGCGTTCGGCGTAGGGGGTAAAGCCGGTGCGGGGCTCGTCATCGATGTATACTTGCGGCTCGATCGCAAAATTGTTCATTTTGCCTTGGTCGTCCAGCATTAAGCCTCGGTTACTCATGTTTTTTTTCCTAAATGGTTTTTAGTGTACTGTAACTAAATGTAACAGACTTGTGAAGATATGTAAAGGATTGTGAGAAATTTTTTTTAAATACCCCGATCTGACACCAGTTTATAAAAAAAATGCAACTGTAGGCAAGCTCTAAACCCTTATATAGTAAGTCTTTCCCAAATCTAAAATCTAAAATCTAAAATCTAACAATGGTATGACTGTGGGTAGACTCTGGGCCCCAGAGGGGGGAGGATAGAGTGGAGAGGCACAAAAGTCGATGGTGTATGGCAAATCCAGTCTGGGTTTGACGAAAATTGTGGAACGGAGGAAAAATTTATGCGGGCCAGTCTGGAAATGCGGTGGTTTTATAGCGGTGCACTGCCAAAATCTATCAATCAATGGTTTGGAAGCGAGAGTCTCGGCGGGTATCTTTCGCCTCCTGAAGAGCGGGAAGACATATATTTGCTAGTACCAAGCTGCGACTACTTGGGAGTGAAGCTACGCGGGAAAACCTTGGAGGTAAAGTGGCGTCAGGGAGAGTTGGGGATGATGCAGTTCGGCAACCGCTGGGAAGGCAAAGCCGAAAAGTGGCTGAAGTGGGTTTGTGCGGACACGATGGCGCCGATACCGGCGGATATTATAGCGACAGGAAAGTGGGTGGCAGTCAAGAAAAAGCGAGCGCAGCGTCTTTATCAAGTTTCGGAGTCGGGTGCGGTAAGGTCAGTGCCAGTAGAAGCCCCAATTCCTGAAGGCTGCACCGTGGAACTTACTCAGTTGAACATTAACGGCAGCGCGTGGTGGACTTTGGGATTTGAAACGTTTGGCAGCGAAAGTTCTTTGACAGAAAGCCTGCAAACAGTTGCTACTTGGACTAGCAAGAGTTATCAGGCGCAAAAGTTAAAAGCTGAGGATTCTTCTGCTTATCCCATTTGGCTGGGCAGCAAGTAATATCAAACCCGGCTTTAATAATACCTCCTGTATTTTTTAGTCGCCCTCTGCTGGGACGAGAGGCAAGTTTAGACGGGGTTTCAACCTCCGAGTCTGGCCGTCCTGGACGCCACTGGCATATATAGTAAGGTGCTCTACTACCCGAAATCTTCAAGAATATTTCAATAACGGAGTCTGACCGAGAAAATGGGATGCAAGCCCCGTCCTTTTAGGACGGCTTTATGCTATAGTTTAATTGGTTGAAATCCCCACCTAAGATTGCAGCGATATATACTCATCTTGAGTTGAAACCGGGACTGATCCAGTAATAGGGAAAGACCCAAGGGCAATGGTTAAAATCCAACCTGGAAGCAAAACAAAGTATTGTTAATGTTTTTCAAACAAAACGATACATATAGTCGGGATAGGGCATTGCCACGACTTAAAATGAACATGGAGGCGCTCGTAAGACTACTTCGGTAGCATTGGTCGATGAAGTGTTAAGAATCCTCTCGCCTTTAGGCAGGGGAGTATGTCAAGCACCTGAGATGTTGCACCATTTTCAATTAGGTTTTTTACGGGCGGGCTCTCCTGCCCAACCCCTACTCCCCACAAGAAAACTCACTCTTTGTGGAACAGGCATCTTGCGCGGGCTCTCCTGCCCAACCCCTACTCCCCACAAGAAAACTCACTCTTTGTGGAACAGGCATCTTGCCTGTTCTTGAGAATGGTGCAAGATGCACCCTAAAAATCGATCGTCCTGTGACAGTTGGCCTTAGTCTTATCTGATAGAGGGGGCTTGGAACTATCCCCCCTCTCTCCCATTCTCCCCCTCTCCGATTCTCCCCACTCTGCCAGCACTTCTGAGAATTTGACAAGCCAAAATCGCCGCCCCAAATCCATTATCAATATTCACCACACCCACACCCGCCGCACAAGAATTGAGCATAGTTAAAAGAGGAGCAATCCCGCCAAAACTCGCGCCGTAACCCACACTCGTCGGCACAGCAATCACCGGACAATCTGCCAAACCCGCAACCACACTCGCCAAAGCACCTTCCATACCCGCAACCGCAATCAACACATCAGCATCAGCAATCACGTGCCGGTTGCTCAGCAAGCGGTGAATGCCCGCAACTCCGACATCCCACAAACGTCGCACCTGAAAACCGCAAAGTTCCGCAGTAATTGCCGCCTCTTCCGCTACAGGCAAATCCGCCGTTCCCGCACTGATAATAGTCACAGTACCCGGATGCTGCGGATTTGGGGAATTAGGAGAAATTGCACAAATTCGAGCCTTTTGGTAGTAGCACAAATCGGGTATTTTTTGTTGCAATTGCTCGAAAACTTCCGGTTCGATTCGTGTCGCCATCACCGCCGAATTTCGCCCGCGCATCGCCTCGATAATCTCAACAATTTGGTCGGGCGTTTTCCCTGGGCCCCAAATTACTTCAGGAAAACCCGTTCTTAAAGTGCGGTGGTGGTCAATTTTGGCAAAATCGCCGACTTGTTCAAAGTCAAAATGCTTTAATTTATCCAAAGCGGCGATCGGACTAACATCGCCGGCCGCGACAGATTCGAGTAACTTCTGTAAAATTTTAGGTTCCATAAACTAATAACTAATGACTGCTAACTAATGACCGGCCCAAAAACGGATACAAGCCCCCAACTTAAATCGCGGCACAATTTTAGACTCTTGTTCAAGTTCCCAGATTCATCTTTAGAGTAAATGAAATCTAAAATCTAAAATCTAAAATCTAAAATCGACTGACTATTCTGTTATTTTCAGTTCGTACAAATTCCAGAAAGCACCGCCGAGGGCACTGTAGCGAATTCCCGAAACGCGATCGCGCACCGCCTCAAAAGTCAGCGGATTCACCATATAGATAAACGGCACTTGTTCCGCTATAATCCGCTGCGTCTCCCCATAAATTTCCTTGCGCTTAGCCTCATCAAGCTCTTGGGAAGCTTTCACGTAAAGGTCATCGATTTTTTGCTCCCAGTCGTCAACTTTCCAACCCTTAATCGGCGGTTCTCCGGCTTGCGGGCCCTGGTTGAAACTGTGCAGCGTGCCGTTAACAGACCAAATATTGTAGCCGCTGTGCGGTTCAGTACCTCCCGTAAAACCGCCGAGGTAAGTATCCCAATTCCGCGTCAATCGCAGCTTTTCCACATAAGTGTTAAAACTCAGGAACTGCGTATCAATTTGCATCCCCAGTTTGCCCAAGTCTTGCTTAATTTGCGTTGCCATTTGTTCCCGAACTTTTTTACCTGCGGCCATCAACAAAGTAAATCGCACCTTGTTGCCTTCAGCATCCAACAATTCGTCGTTACTATTATACTTGAAACCAGCACTTAACAGTAACTCTTTGGCTTTTTGCCGATCGTAACTGTAAGTTTTCAATCCCTCTTCTGGGGACAGGTAGAACGGGCTTTGCGCCGGAATTGGGGAATGCAGCGGCTCGCCAAGTCCGCGATAAATATTGTTAGTCATGGCGGATCGGTTGATGCCGTAGGCGATCGCCTGCCGAAATTCCTTAGTCGCGAACCACCGAGACTTAATTGGGTCTACAAACGGCTGATTTTGAGCATTGCGCCCCTTATTCAGATTGAAACACACAAAGACGCTGCCAGTATCCGGGCCGCCGTTGAAGACCGTATATTTGCCGCGATTTTCCTCCCGTTTCAGCAGGGGAAACACTTCCGGTTCCACGTTCAGAGTATCCAAATCGCCCGATCGAAAATTCAGCAGTTGATTGTCAGTATTTTCGATAATTTGCCAAACAATTTGCTGGATGTAAGGCTGGACATTTCCCTCAGCATCTTTGCGCCAAAAATACGGATTTCGTTCCAAAACAACGCGCTGATTAGGAGTATAACTCAGCATTCGGTACTGACCGTTGCCGACAATTTTTTTAGGATCAGTATCCGTGCCCCAAGTAGTCAGGTATTTAGGGTTGCCGTCTGCATCTGTATTTTCGACAGCTTCCTGTAAAATATGAGCTGGTAAAATTGGGATTCCCCCAGCATATCTAATAAATGGAGCAAAGGGTTCTGCCACGGAAAATTCAACGCGGCGGCTGTCAATTTTTTTAACTTTTGGGAATTCGCGACTCATGCCAACCCTCAGATTATCTTTCAAACCGCTAGGAATTTTGTCATTGAAATAAATCTTTTCATAGCTGAAGATAATGTCATCAGTAGTCATCGGTTCGCCGTCCGACCATTTCAAACCCTCTCGCAGGGTGAAGACAATCTTTTTGCCATCTTTAGAAACTTCCCAGGACTGGGCTAAACCGGGTTCTAAATCTGATGTTAACCCATTTTGGTTAATTAGTCCATCGTAAATATAGCCAAAAATGTCGTAGGCCGACTGATTTAACGGGGAGTTGAAGGTGGCCGGGCCGCTGGGGGTCGGAACGATGAGTCTGTTTACTAAGTTCGATCGGGCTGGAGTGCACGCAGACAGAGTTAGGGTGGCAATTGCCGCCAGTAAAATCGCCAGCCAGCGCAGTCTTGAATGTAGCATCATAGAAATTTTCATAATTTTTTAGTTTACCACCTGCGTGCAACTATGACTGAGATTGTAACCAACCAAGAAAGTCTTCAGTGCGCGAAAAATACTTTTCCACTCCAGCCTGTTGCAAAGCATCTTGAACTTCGGGAAGTTGGCGAAATTCTTTGATGTTGCCACTTAGAAATGCTTTGGTTTCTGTGGGGTGCAAGCGGGCATGAGTCAGGATACAGTGTAAAATTAAATTGTCGGTTGGATCTTTTTCTATCAAAGTTTCGTTTAAGCTTGCTTCGATCATCTCTGTATTTAATACAATCATTTCTGCATTTCGCGACATCAGACTTATCGCTTCTCGCAAGCGCGATTTAATTTCACCTACTCGATAGCGAGAGAAAATGAATGACTCTTCTAAGTGAAAAGATAGAGATGCGGCGTGTTCGGATGTCACATCTCGCTTTGTTTCGCTAATTTGGCGGCTTAGCTGTTGCCCAAAAGAGTTTTGTCGCTTCAACTCATCCTCTAAAGCTGACAAAGCCTCCATGTAACAAATGCTGGGTATGACCAACTGAACTGATGAGGACAAATCCCGCAGCAACATAATTGCTTCAGCCTCACGCCCTGTAGCAATACTCATCAAAAAGTTGGTCTCGATATATACGATTGCCACCTAATTCCACTCCTGATTTTGTTGTTCCACCTGCAAGTAACGGCAGCAAACCGATGGCTGCTATTTGTTCCGATGCTGGCGGAATTTCTGATTTCCAATGATAATCTAAGTCATGCAGCCACGATTGGATGAGCGTCTCAATGGTATCTTCAAATATCCATTTACTGCCAAATGTAGGGAGATAATAGCGACATATTTCACCAGTATTGAGAGTGCAAACAGGCTCCAATAAATTTTTTCCGTCCCATTTAAAAATCAAAATTTGTTCCGCGTCAACAAACATAGCATAGGGAACCATCGCGTTTTTTTCAGATAGCTTAGCTAACACCGCTTTCAGCCAATCGATCGCGCGAGCGATAATTTTCTGTTTCGCGGCTGTTTCTTGAGCTTGAATAATTTTAACCTCGATTAGCACGACTATGTTATCGTCCTTATCCAACGCGATCACATCCGCGTCTACGGGTAATTGTAACTCCCAAGTGTCAGTGTCCATGATTTCAGGCTTCCTAGCGATGTTGGATTTGAGATTAACTTTACAGTCAATTAGAGATTCTAGAGTTCTATTTTTTGCCCAACAAAACTACAGCATAGGCTGCAATTCCTTCTTCTCTCCCCACCGGGCCTAACTTTTCGTTGGTGGTGGCTTTGATGCCAATTTGGTCTGGTTTTAATTGTAGGACAGCAGAAAGCCGATCGCGCATTTGCTCAATATGCGGTTTCAGCTTTGGACGTTCCGCCACCACCACCGAATCAATATTGCCGATTTCCCAGCCTTTATCTAATATTAACTGATTGACTTGTGCCAGCAATACGAGACTATCCGCACCCTTCCATTTCGGGTCAGTTGGCGGGAAATAAAGACCGATATCTCCTAAGCTCAGAGCTCCGAGCATAGCATCCATGATAGCGTGAGTAAGTACGTCGGCGTCGCTGTGGCCGAGTAATCCTAATTCGTGAGGAATATTGACACCGCCTAGGATGAGAGGACGATCGGGAACTAAGCAGTGAATGTCGTAGCCATTGCCGATGCGGATGTTCATGTAAAAGGAAGGTTTGGTAAGTATAGTAGAAGACAATTATTTCATATTTTCAGGGAGATAAGTGAATTTATTTTTTAAGGCCGAGCCGAGTGTTAAATATTTTTTTTTCTGCTTTCCTCAGCAGCTATGGCAATCCTAAAGCTGTTGGAGGGGGGAGAGAAGGGTTAATGCTGGAAACGCTAGAAAATTATGGGGACTTCTCGATCGCTCTCCTGAAATCAAAGACTTACAAACGCGAATCCAAAATTTATTAGGCTCTTAAATAAGCTGTTGTTCATTTAAATTGCATATTTCGAGTCCCGATCAACAATCGTCAAATCCTCTCCCCCTCTCCTCTTCTCCCCCTCTCCCTCTCTAATACCATAGGCAATCTAGATGCAACACA
>NZ_JAUBOZ010000094.1:0-29882 GCF_036700475.1 Microcoleus sp. T2B6
CAAGCTCAACCTTTGTTTTATTAGGCTGATGATTAGAAGGCTTGCACCCTCTTCTTAGATGTCAAATGGGTTCTATATAATCATGTTAAATCTAAAGCTTCCCGAACAAAGGCGAAAACTTTACATTGAAATTGCATTGCGTAGATGTCGTCCCGGTAGTGGCAGCAGTCGAGAGTTTCTGAAGAAAAGAACCTGGAATCATCCCGTGACAAACATTAAAACGATTATTCAAAACACCCTTTTTGTAGTAGTAGGAGGGATTGCTACTCGCCTTTATATGCCTGAACGAATGACCGATGATGTGGATATCTTAGTATTAACTCAGGATGCTGCTAATCTTTATGGAGAATTAGAGCAAGGTGGTAGCAGGAGAACGGGAGAACTTAGCATTGGGGGCAGCACTTGGGAATTGCCTGATGGTACTTATTTGGATGTAATTGAATCAAGGGATTCTTGGGTACGAGAGGCAATTAGAAATCCAAATAATGCCCCGGATGGGTTGCCAATTATCGGATTGCCTTATTTGGTTTTGATGAAACTAAAAGCTAGTCGCGGTATAGATATAGGGGATTTAACGCGGATGTTGGGAGGGGCTGATGAAACTGATTTGCGGTTGGTAAGAAGGGCGGTACAAGATTTCCTTCCTGATGCTGTGGAAGATTTAGAAAGTTTAATTGTTTTGGGAAAGTTAGAAATGGGTGAGTAATTAAGGAAAAATGACCCTTACTTTTAATCCAGATAAATACAAAGAGTTATTGTCTCAGTATCAGCCGAAAATAATTAGAAATGAATCGGATAATGAGAAGGCTCTGGCTATGGTGGAAGAGTTGATGCACCGGGGCGATCGCACTCCAGAAGAAGACGAGTTATATGAATTGCTGATTGCATTAATTGAAAAATTTGAGCAAGAATACTATGCACCGGGAGCCACAGCTACTCCTAATTCAATATTGCTGTTTTTGATGGAACAAAGAGAGTTACAACCTGCTGACTTAGTGGGAGTTATTGGATCTGAAAAAAGAGTGTATGAATTGGTTAATGGTGAGGGAGATATTGGGAAAGAGCTGGCATTGATTCTGGGGAGTTTCTTTCATGTAGATCCGAGTTTGTTTTGTAATTAAGGGAAGTAAGATTAAGGGTGATTCCCTACGCGATAGCTACGCTCGCGCGCACTTTGAGAGATTAAGGGCGATCGTACTTTTGGAGATTAAGGGCGATCGTACTTAATTAACAAATAGCCGAAGCAGGCGCAATTTCGCCGAGTGGCATCAGGAATTCTTGCTTTTCTTCGCGGGTGATATAGCCGCCATTTAGAGCCATTTCCATGAGTTGTTCGACAAATCCCTTTAACTCTGTTATAACTTGAGTTTTATTCAGTTCAAAGTGTTGATTTCTGGATTTTAGGGTAAACTGGTGTGGAGATAAATATCCAAATTCTTTGAAATTACAGCTAATTTTATCGTTGGTTAATGGCTGCAATTCAAGAGTAAGGCACACACTTTCAACAAATTCTATTTTGATGGGTTTCCCTTGGGATAACTCACTAATTTTTTTGGGGAGTTCATCTTCTAGGAGCATACAGATATCGGGGTCTAAAAAAACTTTTACTTTTTGTTCACCAATTTCTATAGATACTGGGCGATCGCATTCAAAGCAAAATAGTTTCAGACCTAATTCAAAATGCGAAAGTTCTCCTAATGAGTCATCGGGTGCGTCAGCATATTGTTCGCAATTAGGTTTTTCTAACTGGATTGTAAAATTGATATAGTTATTCATTTTCATCGCTCCTATCTAATGAGGACAGCGTAGCATCATTGAGAACAGGATAAGCAGATTTGAATGTTCCATCTGGTTTCCTTTTAATAAAAGCATGGGTAACATTTTCAATTATTTTCCCATCTGGATAGTGAACTTTCCCAATAGAACGCTTAAAATTTATAATGTAACAACCGGGATATTTCGGTGTCACTTGTTCAGCTTTTACCCAGTCTCGATCGTTTAGCCACTGGCCTTGAGGCTGATTTTTGGATGCTGCCCTGCCTCTAAAATTAAGGGGTTTCAGTTTTGGGCCATGATGGCGATCGATATGGTCGTAGGCTTTGATGGATTTGGGATTATGCCACTGAGGTTCTACTCCACTGCCTGTCCAGTCACAACCACTTCCTACTTCAATCGTTTGGTCTATTATATCCTGTTCTACAACTTCTGGAGTGTCTTCAGAAGTATCTGTGCCATTATTCAAAATAAGTGGTTTACTCCTGCATGGTATGCGATCGATGATTATACCATTAACTAATTTGAGGAGGGCGATCGCACTTTTGGAGCTTAAGGGCGATCGCTCATCCTGAGAGCGGCTTGCATCTTATTTGATAGGTTTAATTTCGGCTATTGGCCGATCGTCTTGCAAGAGTACCAAGATATTCCCATCTTGGATGAGTTTAAGAAAGCTCGACAGATCCCTCTGAATTTCATCAATATTAATGTCGATCGCAGTTGCGCTGGAAATAACTGACTCAGCATGGGAAGATAAAGGAGGGGATTCATTAGCAGCTATTTCGCGCAGCAAATGCGTACCTAAATTCCGATTTTGAGAATCGGTAGAATGTAACATCTGGCTATATAAATTCCGGGCTAAATCCTGATTGAGGATTCCATAAATTAGAATCATTGTCCATTCTTTAGCATTAACAATCATCCGGTCTATGCTATCAATAAAAGCCTGCAACTGGTCTTTGAGTTCAAAAGACTCCAGAAAATGAATCAGACCATACATGACTTCATGTTGTTCGCATCTGTCATCTAAAACCAGATATAGTTCTGGCAAATATTCGCTGTTAAGATGTAGGGCAAGTTCGGCTAAAGCGTATTCAAAACTCATCACTTCCTCATCAGAGCGCATAAATTTATTAGCATTTAATGTTTCTATTAATTGAGTAACGTTCATCTTATTTCTCCCACTTTCTCAAAATTACCCGGCCATGCCAGTTTGTTTTGTTTGATGACTTGTTGTAAATTCCGCCTAATTTGTGGTGTATACAGCCGATCTTGGCGATAAATCGATCGCACATCCCACACCGCACGAGCTAGAGCTTGCCGGGGTGATAGACTAAAGTCTGGTCTTTGTCCATAGGATTGTGTACGCCGATGACGACCACCCCTTCCCGGATATGGCTGTTCCATCAAGATAGCAATACCCTTGTTTCTAGTGTAACCAGAGATTCCTATTTGTTTCATATAAGCATCGGATGGAATATGGTGGGGTGTAAGGTTGTCTCCGGTGCGGCGACTTTTGTTCAAGTCGCCAAATTGTCCGACTGTGCTTTCACCTGGAAGTAATCTAGGTATGTTATTTGCCACTTGTATTTTGGAGGATGCCTTTTATTTTATAGTAAAAAATAGTTGGCTATTTTAATTAAATCATGGAAAATTACTTTTGGTGAATGGAAAGGGCGATCGCACTTTTGGAGATTAAGGGCGATCGCTTTAATTCTAAACTTATCTGACGACTAACTAAATTAGAGGACGATGAAATTCGCGGCAGTCAAGGAAGTCAAGGAAGCAGGCGGTACAAAAAGCTGAATAGTTTGACCGGAATTGAGAGTGATGAGTCGTTGAGTGCTGTTAGCTTGCGCTACAAGATTGTCTACAGTCAATCCAAAAGTAGCAGATACCTGGATTTTGTCATCAGCTACCACAAAATCACCGATAGTATCTTGTCCTGTTGTCGCGTCAAAGAAAAACGTATCCTCATCTTGACCACCCAACAGATAATTGTTGCCAGAACCTCCGTTGAGTAAATCACTTCCCGTACTTCCATAAAGATTGTCGTTGCCAGCGCCACCAAGTAGAGTATCATTCCCCCCCTGTCCGTAAAGAAAGTCGTTTCCACCTAAACCCTCCAGAGTATCAGCCACACTCGTGCCAAAAATGGTATCGTCCCCTTCACTGACAAGGGGCGGTAAAGCTTGAGATATAAAACCTGGCAGGCTAGCAATTTGGTAGCCAATATCTGCCAAAATTGCCAAGTCAGCGTTTGTAGGTATCCTGCCACCATAGCCACTTGGGTCCATAATAGGTGGTTTACCATCAATCAAAAAGCCTTCCTTGATATGACCCGAGTTGAGTTCGAGTGGGATAAGATTGCCACCATTGACTTTCCTGGTGTTGGGACCATCAAAAAATCTTTCCCCGCCGATCGTGACAATCTTGTTACCGTAAACTAAGCCGAGGGTATGTCCCATTTCATGCACGGAAACGTTAATAAAGTCTTCTTGCCCTGCTGGAATGTCGTTATCTGTTTCGGGCGTCGGGTCAAAAAACCAATTGATAGCCGTGTTAAAAGAGATACTTGCTGCCAACAGTCCTGGTCGAGCAGTGAAAATACTTGAATTTTCTAGCAGGGTAACATTTTCTACCATAGCCCCGGGGTTGGGATTACCTGCAGCAAATACTGGAGATGTAGCGCCAACAAAGAAGAGTAAATCATCAATTTTAGGGAGATCAATTTCCTGAATTTGTCCTGTTTGAGGATCTGTTACCTGGCCTTTGATTCCAGCAGGGACATCAGGCAAATCATTTTGAATGAACTTCTCCCAGTTGTCAGCAGCCGCTTCCAAAGCAGCCCTCCGTGCCGGGTCATTGAAAAACCCGCTCTTATCAAAACGATAGTCGAATTGAATGTCGAACTTCTGTGGCGTCGGAGTCGTCACAGGCGTCGGAGTCGTCACAGGCGTCGGAGTCGTCACAGGCGTCGGAGTCGTCACAGGCGTCGGAGTCGTCACAGGTGTCGGAGTTGTGACTACAGGCGTCGGAGTCGTCACAGGTGTCGGAGTTGTGACTACAGGCGTCGGAGTCGTTACAGGCGTCGGCGTTGTGACTACAGGCGTCGGAGTTGTGACTACAGGCGTCGGAGTCGTCACAGGTGTCGGAGTTGTGACTACAGGCGTCGGAGTCGTCACAGGCGTCGGCGTTGTGACTACAGGCGTCGGAGTCGTCACAGGTGTCGCAGTCGTCACAGGCGTCGGAGTCGTTGCACTTGGGGTGATTGAAGGCTTCGGCTCCGGTGTCGGAGTCGTCACAGGTGTCGGCGCAGGCGTCGGAGTCGTCACAGGCGCAGGCGTCGGAGTCGTCACAGGCGCAGGTGTCGGTGCAGGTGTCGGTGCAGGCGTCGGAGTCGTCACAGGCGTCGGAGTCAGCAAAGGCGCAGGCGTCAGACTCACAATCCCATTAGAATCAGCAATAGTCAATCTGGCGTCACCCTCCAAAACGGCCAAATATTGCCTTGTTAAGTCATCCTGAATAATTGTGTAGCCAGCATTAACCCCTGTGCCCACATAAATCTTGAGGTCATCAAAGGCAAGATCGTTCCTTAACTGAATTACATCCTCACCCTCTGTATAATCAACAATGAAATCGGCATCAGAAAGCTCTGAACCCCCAGTATTTTTACCAATAAAAAAAGTGTCGTTACCATTCCCCCCAGTTAAGGTATCGGCTCCGTTATCTCCATAGAGAATGTCATTCCCGAAGTTGCCAAACAAGCTGTCATTACCTTTACCACCGTAAACTGTATCGTTATCTATTCCGCCATCAACTGTATCCTCGCCTTCGTTGCCGTATATCAAGTTATCTCCAGCATTAGCAAACAGCCGATCGTCACCTTTGCCGCCGTAAACTGTATCGTTACCTTTGCCACCGTAGGCGGTATCATTACCTTCATTACCGTATAGCTTGTCATCTCCTTGCTTGCCGTAGATTAAGTCGTCTCCATCACTGCCAAACACTAAGTCAGAGCCTTGTTGTCCAAATATTAAATCTGCATCGGGCGTGCCATTGAGAGTATCGTCAGCCAACGTTCCATTAATGTTCATGTTGCAATCTCAGTGTGAATACTAGATTTATCCCTATTCGAGCTACAAGTCTTTCTCCATTTCTGAAAAAATGACTTGCTAGCCTGTATTTTTAGATCCTGCGATCGCCCTAAATTTATGCGAAGTCAGGGATTTGCTATCTAAGCAAAACTCTTGCATAGCAAAGCTTTCGTCGCGATCGCACTCACAAAGAACTCAGTCTGCAGAAGGCGCATTGCAGCCTCCCATTTATTTATCAGGGGCAAATCCAGAAAATTATGCAAAATCCCAGAAAATAAATTAAAAAAATTACTGGCCGTGGCCGAAACTAGAGTCAAAGCGAGAAACTTACCAAAGTTCAGCCTTACTCCCCTGTCGGGTCGCTAACTGTAGTCAGTCACGGCTAAAAAGCCATCCCACAAAGGTTTTGACTTTTAAATTTCATTATTTGCGCTTTAGCATTCACTTATCATACGCTAGCGGAGTCTGGCAATAAACTGACACTCATCAGGAGTTATGTTAGAATTCCATCAGGAAATTTAGAGACACCCATCTATGGCATCCACAAACGATTGCTTCGTCGAAGCCGAAAGCCGCTGGGACTTAAAAACTCTGTACTCGGACTTGGCCGCCGTTAAGGGAAAGCCTCTCACCCCCGTAGAAAAGCTGCATCTGCGGGGGTTGCTTTGTGGCTTCAGTCCCGCTGAAATCGCCGAAAAGCTGAAAAAGAATCCCAAGGGTGTTGAAACTGACCTGTGTGCCACTATTTATAAGTACGTTAAAGCCTTTGTGGGTAAAGGCATTGAAAAGATAGAAAACTGGAGAAATATTGCTGAATGGCTTGAAGATGCTGGATATAAAACTCAGTCGTCTGCTAAATTACCAGTCCAAGATTTATTACCTGAAAATTGTGTTGTTAATGTAACGAATATAAATATAGATAAAAATCAAATAGTATTTTTTATCAACTTGCGAATACCAACCTCACCAGATTCAGAACTGTCAATACAAAATCTAGACATCGACGATAACAACGCTAACTAAAATTTTGCCGCTATTCAACTGATTGGTAGCGTGAAGCGACTAAAATCAGGAAGCGCGATCGCACCTTTACCCGATCGCGCGGGGCGATCGCACTTCTCTTGTGCTAGGATTCAATGAGAGCGTCAGTCACTAAAAAACATGGCAACAATTACCCTTCAAATTCCAGACGAACTGGCTCAACGTCTAGAACCTCTGCAAAATCGCTTGCCCGAACAGCTTTTGCCACTTCTAGAACTAACTAAAAAGCCCGCAACTCTTTGAGATTTTGGCGATCGATTATGACCATCAAAGAACAACTTCTCCAAACCATTGAAACACTGCCTGATGACTTGCTAGCACAAACCCTACAATTCATCCAAACCCTTCAGAATCCCATTCACAAAACTCCAGGAATTTGTGGCGGTGCAGCGCGAATTCGCGATACCCGCATTCCCGTCTGGACGATTATCGCCTACCAACAACAGGGCGCAACTGAATCCGAACTTCTCTATAATTATCCAGGACTCACCCTTCAAGATTTGCAAGCGGTTGCGAACTATTACGAACACAACCGAGAAGAAATCGAGCTGTGGCTTGCTGAAAATGAGTAACTAAAAATGCTAAAGTTTTACTCGAATGAAAACTTTCCGATCGCAATGGTTGATTTACTGCGAGCGCGTGGATATGATGTTTTGACATCCTATGAAGCTGGACAAGCCAATCAAAAAATTCCCGATGATGAAGTCTTGATGTACGCGACAAATGCAGGGCGAGTAGTCATTACAGAAAATCGTCAAGATTTCATCAATCTCCATTCTACAACCTCAAATCATGCAGGAATTGTAATTTGTAAAGCCGATCGAGACTATGCAGGCAAAGTGCAGGTACTTCATGAATTTTTCACCCAAGATACACAGCCAATGGATAATCGTCTGCTTCGGGTGATGAAACAGAATCTTAAAGGTAGTCAACAGACATTTATACTTCAGGAATACCCAAAGTCTTCTTAAAAATAATCGTGACTTTAACTGCTGCTGAGATTCCACCGCGATCGGATAGCGATACTGTATAATTCTAATTACCGTCGTCGCAGTTAGTCGATCGCGACTAAGGCCAAATAAACCGGGTTTCTCGGAAAAATATTTGCTTGCTCAACTTTATCTACGAATAAACAAGGTTTCTAGCCTCTGACCAAGAATTTCAAAGGTGGTACCCGCCACGTGATTTATCCGTGGAATCAATCCAAAATCTAAAATCTAAAATCCTCAAGCCCCCGCATTTATCTCGCGCAAGTCAATCTAAAATCTAAAATCTAAAATCTAAAATCGATTGACGCGCGTCAGCCCTGTTTACATAAACTGGATTAACCTATTCTCAAACAAGCCCGTGAAGCGTAGCCATACCTAGGGAATCAGCCTTTTCTTAGATAACTCAAGACAGAAGCGATCGCCTCACCAATCACAACAAACAAACAATTAATACCTATTAACTCAAAAGTGAATTATTGTCAACAGTATTTTTGCGAAAATATTGAAGCTTCACTAAAAATTGCTAGCTGACATTTGCGAATTATAGCACTTTGTTCAAAGTATTGGCAAATGCTAAGTTAATTAAAGATTTAATAAAGGTGACGCATAAGTGTTTACATCGTCGATCGCAATTTTGTTATTCTATTAGTAAGTTTCATTCGAGCGACTGAATTTTTGTACTCCAGTCCTACCCCTAAACAGAACGGCAGTTTCCACAATGAGAATTTTAGTCACAGGCGGTGCGGGTTTCCTCGGTTCCCACCTAATCGATCGCTTAATGGCCCAAGGACATGAGGTAGTCTGCCTGGATAATTTTTACACCGGGACTAAACGCAATATCCTCAAATGGTTGGACAACCCGTATTTTGAGCTGATCCGCCACGACATCACGGAACCGATTCGGTTAGAAGTAGATCAGATTTACCATCTGGCTTGTCCCGCTTCCCCTATACACTATCAGTACAACCCTGTCAAGACAATTAAAACAAACGTCATCGGCACGATGAATATGTTGGGATTGGCTAAACGGGTAAAAGCAAGATTCTTTCTGGCTTCCACTTCCGAAGTGTACGGAGATCCTGACGTACATCCACAAACAGAAGATTATCGCGGCAACGTTAATTGTATCGGGATCAGATCGTGTTATGACGAAGGGAAGCGAGTAGCTGAAACCCTATCTTTTGATTACCACCGTCAAAATGGTGTAGACATTCGAGTTGTGCGAATCTTCAATACCTATGGCCCGCGGATGTTGGAAAATGACGGCAGAGTAGTCAGCAATTTTATTGCTCAAGCTTTGCGGAATCAACCGCTGACAGTATACGGCGACGGTTCCCAAACGCGGAGTTTTTGCTACGTTTCTGATTTGGTGGAAGGATTTATTCGTTTGATGAATAGCGACAAAATCGGGCCGATGAATTTGGGGAATCCCGGCGAATACACTATATTGGAACTGGCACAAAAAATTCAAAACACGATTAATCCAGGGGCAGAAATTATCTTTAAACCGCTGCCGGAAGACGATCCAAAACAGCGACAACCGGATATTACTCGTGCTAAAAATTGGTTGGGGTGGGAGCCAACTGTGCCGCTGGATCAAGGTTTAGAGTTGACTATAAAGGATTTTCGCGATCGCATCGAGGGAAACCAAAAGTAGAGAGTGGGAGAGGGGGAGACTGGGAGAGGGGGGGATGGGAAAAAGATTCCCAATTCCCGATTCCCAATTCCCAATTCCCAATTCCCGATTCCCAATTCCCGATTCCCAATTCCTACCTGATTTATTTACTAGCTTTGAGGACATTTGTATGCAAGTTTGTGTCATCGGTACAGGATATGTTGGCTTAGTCACCGGCACTTGTTTGGCCCACATCGGCCACCACGTGATTTGCGTAGACAACAACGAAGAAAAAGTTAAATTAATGAAGTCTGGACAGTCGCCTATTTTTGAACCTGGACTGTCTGAATTAATGTCTTCTGCATCTGCGTCGGGCAATCTAGAATTTACTTCGGATTTAGCAGCGGGAGTGTCTCACGGGGATATTTTGTTTATTGCCGTGGGGACGCCTCCTTTGCCTACTGGAGAAAGCGATACTCGCTACGTGGAAGCGGTTGCTCGTGGAATTGGAGCTCACCTCGATGGCGATTACAAAGTCATTGTCAATAAATCTACAGTGCCCATCGGTTCCGGGGACTGGGTGCGAAGAATTGTACTAGACGGTTTAGCAGAACGTCAAAAACCTCACAGCGGTGACGAGGTTACTGGTGAGGAAGTAGCAGCAAAAAAAGGTGTTCAATTTGATGTGGTTAGCAACCCGGAGTTTTTGCGGGAGGGCTGTGCTGTTTTCGATACTTTTAATCCCGATCGCATTGTTCTCGGCAGCAATTCTCGGCGGGCTATGGATCTGATGCTACAGTTATACCGGCCGATTGTCGATCGCAAGTTTGCAGAAAATCAGTCTTTGCCGGAAGTTCCTGTGGTGATGACTGATATCAGTTCAGCAGAGATGATTAAGTACGCAGCTAATGCTTTTTTGGCTACGAAGATTAGCTTTATTAATGAAGTTGCTAATATTTGCGATCGCGTCGGTGCAGATGTTAGTCAAGTGTCCCGAGGTATCGGTTTAGATTCACGGATTGGCAACAAGTTTCTGCAAGCTGGCATTGGTTGGGGCGGTTCTTGTTTCCCCAAAGATGTCTCGGCTTTAGTTCACACTGCTGACGATTACGGTTACGAAGCGCATTTGCTGAAAGCGGCAGTCGAAGTTAACCAACGCCAGCGGTTCATTGCTATTGAAAAGTTGCAGCACGTTTTGAAGATTCTCAAAGGTAAAACTGTCGGACTTTTGGGTTTGACTTTCAAGCCGGATACTGACGATTTGCGGGATGCTCCAGCGCTGATTTTAATCGAGAATTTGAATCGGTTGGGAGCGAAAGTTAAAGCTTACGATCCGATTGTTTCTCAAACTGGGATGCGTCACGGTTTGTCGGGAGTTTTGGTAGAAACTGACCCGGAAAGACTGGCAGACGGTTGCGATGCTTTGGTTTTGGTGACTGACTGGGAACAGTTTCGCAATTTAGATTACGATAAAATGGCCAAGTTGATGAACCATCCGGTGATGATTGATGGCCGCAATTTCTTAGACAAGAAGGCTTTAGAAGCGGCTGGTTTCCAATATGTGGGAATTGGAAGGTAAAGAAGAGTTTTGCTCGGAATCTCTATTTCGTAGGGTGCGCCGAAGCGCACCTTACATTTATCTTCCTAGTGGCAAACAATGGGAGCATCTCATATTTGCAAAAACACTTCTTTCTTCTTCCTTCTGACTCTTTTCTCCTGGCTCCTGACTCCTGACTCCTAATTCCAATTTCGAGCTTTGCTGCTTTCATTGAGATGCTCCCGCCAACAATTGCGGGTTTACCCGCCCCGCCTGCTTTAAAAATTTTCCATCAATGTTTTTTCTTGAGCGTAAACATCTCGTAGCTGTTGCAGCGCTGAGGCAGAAATTACCGATTTAACTGTAGCGACTAATTTACCCCACTCCAGCAAGCTGTCAACTGAAACAGCCGCTTTGAAGTTGTACGTATAGAATTTAGTCCAAAAATCTGGTGCTTGTGTCCGTTTCCAGCGTTTGTACCATGCGACAAAATCTTGAGCACAGGGCCGTTTTACTTCTAGGATTGGCGGAAAATCCGCGTAGCTGACAAATCGACTCAGGCCTTTGGCATGAACGTACACCACGTTGTGGCAGCATTCGATCCGGTATATCTGTTCGGGTGATATGTTGAACAGGAGTGCTACTGTTTCTTCGGTGACAAATCTCGATCGCGGATTGACGATCGACGATTTGTGAATAATTTTTGATGCGCCGATCGCTGATGATCTTAGCTGATTTTCTGATATCATTGTAGTTGCATCTGGTGGTAGTAGGTAAATCTATCTCTGCTAAGTGCGATCGACAGAAATAATCTGTCGGGATTAATTTGAACTGGCGATCGTCTTTAGTTTCCTTGACTCCGCCGCAAAACGGAGACAAGCCCCGACTTCTGCCATGAGAGGCGCAAAATTTTCGACTAACGTTCAAGCTTCCAGATTCATCTTTAGAGTAAATCTAAAATCTAAAATCTAAAATCTAAAATCGAATGACCGGGGCGATCGCTTTTTGATATATTATACTAAATCCAAAATTTTGTAAATAGTGAATATGAGCAAAGGCTTAGTCAGGTTGCGGGTTCGAGAGTTGGCGGCCGAGAAGGGATGGACGCTCAAGGAAGTTGCGGAGCGATCGGGCGTGGGCTACAGTACGATTAGCAATTATGCCCGTTCTCAGGGTATGGCAATGGTTGACTTTGCAGCAGTCCACAAGTTGGCTCGCACCTTTGATGTGATGATTGAGGATTTCGTGGTAATCCTCGAAAAATAGTTGAACGTTTTGCCTAAATTCAATGTGGTAGCGATCGACTTTTGATCGGACGATCGAAGTTTTGATGTGATGATTTTAGCATAGGTTGATCGCCCGCAACCAAAGTCGATCGCCTATCATTAAAGTAACCCGCTTGGAGCCTGAAATTAGGAGAACCGTTAAATGCTAGAAGCTGCGATATTGGGAGGTCTTCTGAAGGTCGCTTTCGATGGGATAGTGGGCACTCAAGCCAATGATGCAGTCAAGCACCTCTGTTTGAAGGGAGTAAAGAAGCTATCACGAAATGGTAAAATTGTCAATCACGATTTAGAAAAAGCCCTGAAACGTTCTTTCCTGAAAGCTCAGCAACAAATCGCCTCAGAATGTTATAAAGAATTGGTTGAGCCGTCTCGCAGGGCTTCTAAAGCAATCGTTATTTACTTGCCTCAAGACCGTCCTTATTTAGAATGGCTAGATAAGAAGAATAAGCAGTTAAAATCTGAATTAAAGCAGGTTAACAAAGAAACAGC
Source organism: Microcoleus sp. T2B6 (assembly GCF_036700475.1). Taxonomy (NCBI): domain Bacteria; kingdom Bacillati; phylum Cyanobacteriota; class Cyanophyceae; order Oscillatoriales; family Microcoleaceae; genus Microcoleus; species Microcoleus sp. T2B6. Next base: position 12,828 of record NZ_JAUBOZ010000094.1, read on the forward strand.
CCCTTCTGGTATTCCAATAGAAGGTTTAGATGAGATAGAATTGCTGCTAACTTCCCGAAACGAGTTCAGCCAAAATCGCTTTCAAGAAGTTGAAAGTAAACTGCTGGAAATTGCACTAAAAGATTGTGAAGTCACTCTTTATCAAGCTAAATTAACCGAAAATTTGTTTAGCTTAGTCTCTGCATACTTTGCCGAGGAAATCAAGGACAATGAAAAGGTATTCCAGATTTTTACAGCGCAAAGTTTAACGCGGAATGATACCCAAACCGCCGAAACTCACGCTTTGATTGAACAGCTAAAGGCTTTGCTTGAGGAGATAGTTGAAAAGAGCCAGATTGCTTACGTGCCGATTGACTGGCAAGCTATTTGCCAGCAGATATTAGACGAGAAAGAACAGCAGCGACTGAGTAGCAACCAGCTAACTTTTGGCAACCATCAAATAGATGATGTTTATGTGCCGCTGGGATTGGTGGAACGGCAGAAAGTGACTCAGCGACGCGAGGATGTTGCGGCTGAGGAAGGTTCGGATTTGTACCGGGAAAAAGAAGTTACTCAAAAATTTGAACACAGCGAGTTTCTTGAGCAAGTTATCCAGCAAGGAAGTAGCCCAAAAAGCGATGGGAAGCGGTTAGGAATTATTGGGGAACCGGGGGCGGGGAAAACAACGCTGTTGCGGCAGATTGCGAATTGGGTAGCGGCGGGCATTTCCGAGGCCATTGTAATTTGGGTATCCTTGGCTGATTTGCAGGGGAAGGAATTAGAAACCTATTTATTTGACAATTGGCTGCTGGCGGCTATTAATAGAATTGGGAAGGCTGAGGCGACTGCGGAAATTAAGGATGATTTTTTAGCACAGTTTAATGCTGAGCGCGTTTGGTTGGTGTTGGATGGGGCGGATGAGATGGCGGTGGGAGATGGCAATCCTTTGGCGGAAATTGAGCGGCAAATTAGAACCGGCGGCTGTATTCAAAAGGCGCGAATTGTGCTAAGTTGTCGGCAGAATGCTTGGGATGCGATCGGCACTGCGTTAGATACTTTTGATACTTATCGCACTCTGGAGTTTTCCTATCCCGAACAGGTGGAAATGTTTATTGATAAATGGTTTGGAACCCCCAGGGGCGGGCACGGGGGCACCGCCCCTACAGATCCCCTCGACGTAGGGGCGGTGCCCCCGTGCCCGCCCTCTCCTCCCCCGTGTCCGCCCTCTGCTGGGGGGGATCTTTCTCAACAGCTACGGGAAGCATTAGCAGCATCAGGAAAAGAGCGAATTCGAGATTTAGTGAAAAATCCCCTGAGATGTTCGCTATTGTGCGGCACTTGGCAGTCGGTGGATGGGGATTTACCGGATACTAAGGCGAAGCTTTATCAAGGGTTTGTGACAACTTTTTATCAGTGGGAAAAACCGCGCCTGAATTGGATTCAGCAGCAGGAATTGAATGTGGCTTTGGGGAAATTGGCACTTTCAGGGATGTTAAATGAAACTGCGCGGTTTCAGTTGCGAGAAAGTGTGGGATATCGGGTGATGGGTGCATCGCAGTTTGAGTTAGCTTGTCGTTTGGGTTGGCTGAATTTAGTGGCGAGGGATGGGGAGACGCTGGAAGGGATTTATGCTTTTTACCATCCGACGTTTCAGGAATATTTTGCGGCGTTGGCGGTTGAGGATTGGCACTTTTTCTTGAATCATATTCCTAAGAATCCGCAACATCCTGATGCTAGGTATCGCATTTTTGAGAAGCAGTGGAAGGAGGTTATTTTGCTGTGGTTGGGGCGTGAGGAGGTAGGGAAGGAAGAGAAGGAAGGGTTTATTAAAGCGTTGGTTAAGTTTAAGGTTGGGTGGGATAAATTTTATGGATATCGGGCATATTTTCTAGCGGCTGCGGGGATTGCTGAGTTTAAAGATAGTAGTCTGGCTGATGAGATTGTGTCGCAGATTGTTATTTGGGGATTTGGTTATTTTAATAAGCAAAAACAGGATTGGCGGACATTTCTCGATCCAATTGTCGATAGAGCAAGGGAAGTTCTGAAAGAGACGGATCGGGAAAAGGCGGGTTCCGCTTTAGTCGAGTTAATCCGCAATTCAGGTGATGAATATACCCGGAGGCGAGCGACAAAAAGCTTAGGGGAAATTGGCAAAAATTGCCCAGACGCGCTCGCCGCTTTAGTCGAATTAATCGGTACTTCTCAGGATGAACATACCCGGTGTGTAGCGGCAGAGAGCTTAGGAAAAATAGAAAAAAATAACCCAGTTGCGATCGCCACTTTAGTCGAGTTACTCCGCAAGTCAGTTGAGAAAAAGACCGGGAAGCAAGTGGCATATAGCTTGGGAAAAATAGGCAAAGATAGCCCAGAAGCGATTGCAGCTTTAGTAGAACTAATCCGCACTTCAGATCATAACCATTTCTACCCGCATTACTGTCGGTACAACGTACCTACTTGTATAATATTGGCATATAGCTTAGTGAAAATAGGGAAAAATAATCCAGTTGCGATCGCCGCTTTAGTCGAGTTAATTCGCACTTCATATCATAAAGTTACCCAAGAGCGAGCGGCAGAAATTTTAGGTAGGATAGACAAAGATAACCCGGTAGCGATCGAAACTTTATTGGAGTCACTCCGCAACTACCGTCCTAAAGATACTCGTTATCAAGCAGCAGTAAAATTAGCAAGAATCGGCAAAAATAACCCAGTTGCGATTGCTGCTTTAGTCGAGTTAATCCGCACTTCACGTAATAAAAAAGTTACTCGGTGGCGAGCGGCAGAATGCTTAGGGAAAATAGATAAAGATAACCCAGTTGCAATCAGCGCTTTAGTCGAGTTAAGCCGCAATTCCAATGAAAAAACCCGTTGGTCAGCGGCAGATAGCTTAGGTAAAACAGGCAAAAATAACCCAGTTGCGATCGCCGCTTTAGTCGAGTTAATCCGCAATTCCGGTGCTGAAAGTACCCGGTGTCAAGCAATAAAAAGCTTAGGGGCAATAGGCAAAAATAACCCAGAGGCAATCTCCGCTTTAGTCGAGTTGCTCGGTACTTCTCAAGGTGAATATACCCGGCTTCAAGCGGTATCTAGCTTAGGGGAAATAGATAACAATAACCCAGAGGCTATCTCCACTTTAGTCGAGTTGCTTGGCACTTCTCCGAATGCATATCATCTGTGGGAATTGGGAAATAAATTAAAAAGAATAGGCAAAAATAACCCAGTTGCGATCGCCGCTTTCATCGAGTTAATCCGCACTTCAGGTGATGAACTGACCCGGCTTCAAGCGGCAGAATATTTGAGGGAAATAGACAAAAATAACCCAGTTGCGATCGCCACTTTAGTCGATTTCATCCGCAATTCACGTGATGCAGATACCCGGTGTCGAGCGGCATCTAGCTTAGGGAAAATAGAGAAATATCACCCAGTTGCGATCGTGACTTTAATAGAGTTGATTCCTAATTATCACCCTGAATATTCTATTTTTGACCCGGCAGATAGCTTACTGGAAATTATGAAAGGTAAACACTTCGCCACCGCAGTCTCAGGTTTGAAAAGTCGCCTAACTTCGGAAATCTACAAAAATGATTTTGGTCGGAATGAAAGATGTCACGGAGTCATCTGGGAGTGTGCCGAAAATATGACTTACCCAGATTTTTATCAAGCATGGCACGCTTAACCCACCGCTGGAATTGCCGTTAACAGGTTTTCGGGTGGATGGAGATGATTTGTTGGATGGGGTGCGGAATTGGATTGGGGGGATTGGTTCGTGATTCAGGGGCCGGACACGGCAATGCCCTTGGTGTCCACTTAACTTCAAACCCAGTCACAGACTGCTGTTTGACTATTAAATCCCGATCCCCCCGGCGCCAAGGGCGGGCACGGGGAGTAGGGGTCGCACCGCCCCTACGAAGGGGGGGACAAGATTCTTCTCAAAGTCAACCCCTACTCCCCAACAATCAGGGGGATTTAGGGGGATCTAGATTCGGGTAAAAATGAGATTTCTCAAAGGTTGGAGTCTTAAGTTGACACGAAGAAGGGCATTGCCGTTTCCCTACAGGAATCACAAAAACGTGCGATCGACCAAAAGCAGATGCGAACAAATCCTTTAACCTACAATACTATTTCTAGAGATGCCATCACCGAGCCTCCCAAAGACTCCCTCAAACCATGCCCAAGCCAAAAAAGACCCCCGCCAAAACCTACACTGAAATCAACCTCAGCGACCCCCAATACTACTTCAACCGAGAACAAAGCTGGCTAGAATTCAATAACCGCGTGCTCCACGAAGCCCTCGACCCCCGCACGCCCCTCCTAGAAAGACTCAAATTTCTCGCTATTTTTAGCTCCAACCTAGACGAATATTTTATGGTGCGCGTGGGCGCCCTCAAACAACAAGTACACGCAAAAGTCAGCAAATTAACCTCCGACGGCCGCACGCCCCAACAACAGCTAGATGCCCTTAACAAGCGGCTTTTGCCGATGGTTACTCAGCAGCACTCGTATTTTGAGCAAACCCTGCGGCCGAAACTAGCAGCAAGCGAAATCTACATTCTCGACTACATTGACCTCAATCAAGAACAGCGCAATTACTTGCACCGCTACTTCAAAGAACAAGTATTTCCCGTACTCACTCCCCTAGCAGTTGACCCCAGCCACCCATTCCCCTACCTTTCCAATCTCAGCCTCAATTTAGCAGTAGTAGTCAGAGACCCGGACACGCGGGAAGAATTATTTGCCCGCGTCAAAGTACCGCAGGTTTTACCGAGGTTTGTGCCACTACCGGGGGATTTGCAGTGGCAGCAGAGGGGCAAATCTCCGGTTTGGACTGGCGTCCCCCTAGAACAGGTGATTGCCCACAATTTAGAAGCTTTGTTTCCGGGGATGGACGTAGAGGAATATCACCCGTTCCGCATTACTCGCAATTCCGATTTGACCGTGGAGGAAGATGAGGCAGAGGATTTGCTGCTGGCAATAGAACAGGAGCTCCGCAAGCGTCGGTTTGGAGGTTCTGCGGTGCGGATGGAAATTCAAGCGATTATGCCCCCTGCGCTGCGAGATATGCTGATGGAGGAGCTGGAGCTCGGTGAGCAAGATGTTTACGTCGTAGAGGGGCTGCTAGGCCTCAAGGATTTGATGTCTTTTGTGGGGCTGCCGGTGCCGGAACTGAAAGACCCGCCTTGGACTCCGGTTGTGCCACCACGCTTGCGGAACTCGGAATCGGCAAGGATTTTAGACAAATCGAGGTTGGATGCTGAAGAGGGCGAGGATATTTTCACCACCATCCGGCAGGGGGATTTGATGCTGCATCATCCCTATCACTCGTTTGCGGCGACGGTGCAGCGGTTTATTACTGAGGCGGCGCACGATCGCTCCGTGTTAGCGATTAAGATGACTTTATACCGCACTTCTGGTGATTCGCCGATCGTCAGCGCCTTAATTCAAGCTGCGGAAAACGGCAAGCAGGTAGCCGTTTTAGTAGAGCTCAAAGCTAGGTTTGACGAAGAAAATAATATTAATTGGGCTCGCAAGTTAGAACAAGCTGGAGTCCACGTAGTTTACGGTTTGGTGGGACTCAAAACCCACACCAAAATTGTGATGGTAGTGCGTCGCGAGGACGGGTACATCCGCCGCTATGTCCACATCGGCACTGGCAATTACAATCCCAAAACAGCCGGACTGTATACCGATGTGGGTTTGTTGAGTTGTCGCGAGGATTTGGGATCGGATTTGACGGATTTGTTTAATTATTTGACTGGTTATTCGCGACAGGTATCTTATCGCAAATTATTGGTGGCACCGGTCAATATGCGCGATCGATTTTTAGCTTTAATCCGCCGCGAGGCAGAATTCTGCCGCTTGCAGGCCGAAGGCGGCATCGGTAGCTGTGGCCGCATTGTCGCTAAAATGAACGCTTTAGTTGACCCTCAAATCATTGTTGCTTTGTACGAAGCTTCGCAAGCGGGAGTTAAAATTGATTTGATTATTCGGGGGATTTGCTGTTTGCGTCCCGGCGTTGAGGGTGTTAGCGAAAATATCCGAGTTATCAGTATTATCGGCCGCTTTTTAGAGCATTCTCGGATGTTTTATTTTTTCAACGGTGGCGACGAAGAGGTGTATATTGGTTCTGCTGACTGGATGCAGCGCAATCTCACCAGACGGGTTGAGGCGATCGTTCAAGTGGAAGACCCGACAATTGCTAAGGAATTGCAAGAAATTTTGGGTGTAATGCTGGCTGACAACCGCCAAGCTTGGGATTTGCAGCCCTCCGGACACTACTCTCAGCGGCGGCCGCCTGCTAATTGCCCGGAGGTGAGCTCTCAGCAAATTTTGATGGATATGGTTTTGAATTAGTCATTAGTCATTAGTCATTAGTCATTAGTTGTCAGTTGTCAAATTTGCAGTTAGCAGTGTAGGTTCTTGTTAGCTATTAAGCTGTACTGCATTTAATTTTGACTTTGGGGGCGGGCAAGATGCCCACCCCACAAGATTTTTACTAACATAACTATAGCAATCCTTGCAGGATTTGTGGGATGGGTTTCTAGCCCGTCCCGACTATAAACCCAAACCACGTTTATAACTGACGAAAGGATTACTATGTGCAAATTAAATGCGCGACAGCTTAGGCGACCACTGACTAATGACTACTGACTAATGACTACTGACTAATGACAACTGACCACTGACAACTGACCACTGACAACTGACCACTGACCACTGACCACTGACAACTTAACTGTTAAAAGTACGCTTGAATTCTTCTAATAGATCGTCAATTTCTTCGATCGCCTGACTCACATCTATTCTCATGGCTCCCAAGTCCGATCGATCTAACAGCCGCACGAGGGATTCCCGCTTGACTTCGATCTGTGCTACGCGCTCTTTGATTGTCTGTGCATCCATTGTTTTTTTCCTTTGCTACTATTAACAAAAATATTTGACATTCCCCCCTGCGAACAGACGGAGATTCTTAATTCACCGACATCCCTTTTTGGGCAAATCCTTCACTGTTTATATATGGGAAGTGATGAATCTGCTCAGGGTTTTTGGGTCTGTGTTATAGTTTGATTGTACATCAAAAGTTCAGCCCAACTTCAGCCACATTTTAGCGCAAAAAAGGCGGACGTTTGGTATCTGCGGGTTTATTTTTAATCATTCCAGCTAAAAATCGCTTCAGGGCCTTCTCCCGGTTTTTCATAAAAGCCGCCCAAAATCCCGGTTGATATTCATCCATCGTCTTGGCTAGGGCCCAGACATCGATCGCTAAGATATTATAAAGCCTTTCATCTTCGCGCTTGAGCGAGTTAATCTGCTCCAGAACCGCCTTGTTTGCTCCAGCAGTTTGTTTGTCTTCGTCTTTAATCATGTCCGAAAAATGGTTGAAAGGGCAAGAGTGTCGATCGCGATCGCCACTCTGTATACTTTGATGATACTGCCGATCTCGATTGCCTTCTGGAACCAAAGCCGCGCAATTAACACGGATATTTACCAATGGCGCGCCCGGACGAGTCCGGCTGGATAAGCTTCTGAAGCTAGAGACAAGACTGTGGATGCACACCGCTCCCGCGCTCATAGATGCTAGCAGTTTTTGCAGGTCTTTTGGCAAAAAAACTAAATTTATTCAAGACTTTTTGACAGATAATAATTAAAGTATATTATTTCTGTCGGACTACTTACCTCACTAATATGTTACGCAAAATTTCTTTAGCAAACCTAGCCTTAGTTGTTGGCGGTATTATAGCAGCAGTCGGGTTCGGAGCCTACTTCACAGACAGACCTACCCTGAACCTAGCCGGTTTTTTTTATGGAATTCCGCTGTTGCTGGGAGGTTTGGCCCTGAAAGCCGCCGAACTCGAACCGGTGGAGTTCACCGAACCTACCTCTGCTGAAGTTCTCCTCTTGCGAGAAAGTCAGGCCACAGATACTCAAAACCAAGTCCGCAAAGATATCACTCGATTTCGCTACGGCCAACCCGCGCACTTAGATGATGCTTTGGAGCGCTTGGGCCTGGCCCCGACAGACGAGGAACGGCCGCTTCTGCAAGGGTTGCGGGAAGTTGATGTTGACGGTGCTTATGGGTTAATTTTAGAGTTTTATTCGCCACTACTGTCGATCGACTTATGGGAAGAAAAGCAAGACAAAATAGCTACTTTTTTTGGGCCCGGTTTGCGCGCACAAGTGACTCAAAAGGCTGGTGACAAAATTGAATTGGCTCTCATTAAAAATGCTCAAGCTTAAAGTAGTCTTAAGTTTTGAGTGCGTGAATTTGGAAGTCATCCATTAAACATTAATCCTGCATCAGCTTAGATACTGATTTTAGCGGCAGCTTGAAACCTGTCGCTATCAACAAAAACTCAAGCCGCAATTGGGCGATCGCCCCAATTGGATTTTCCTTCATTACAATAGTGATCGGCAATCTTACAGCAATTTGCGACCAAATTGCTGTAGGTCAAAACTTAAATAAAAATAGGTTTTTTCGCTCCCCTGAAAGAAACCGGGTTGCAGGCTTAAGCAAATTAATGTTTTTAGAGAAACTGGAGGCAAGTTAAGGATAAACAGAGTTAATCAGCCTTAACAAACAAGCGAGAACGAGTAATAAAACGCTCTCCATCCGGCCCTTCCAGGGAAAAATCGCTGCCTCCGGGCCCCGATGCCACGTCTATAATTAACTGCGTGTGCTGCCAATATTTGTATTGCTGCGCTGCAATATAAAACGGACAACCGCCTATTTCGCCCAGCATTACGTCACCATCACCGATTATCAATTCGCCATCGGGATAGCACATGGGGGAACTACCGTCGCAGCAGCCGCCGGATTGGTGAAACATCAATTCTCCGTGTTGAGTTTTGAGATGATTGATTAATTTTAAAGCGGCTTCTGTTGCGGTGACTTTGGCAGTTTCCATTGCAGTCTCTTTGTGTAGCAATTTTATTTCGTTTGTGAATGAGATTTTTTTTTATGAACCGCAGAGGGCGCAGAGGCCACAGAGAAAGAGAGGAAAGAGAGAAAGAAGGAGTTGACGAATCATTGAAGTTTGTCTTTCTTCTTTCTTTCTTCCCAATAACTAAAACATTAGAAGAAACCTAATGCTTTCGGGCTGTAGCTGACTAACAAATTCTTGGTTTGCTGGTAGTGATCTAACATCATTTTGTGATTTTCGCGACCGATACCAGATGATTTGTAGCCGCCGAATGCTGCGTGGGCTGGATAGAGGTGATAGCAGTTTGTCCACACGCGACCGGCTTGAACGGCGCGGCCCATGCGGTAGGCGGTGTTGATGTCGCGAGTCCAAACTCCGGCACCTAAACCGTAGAGGGTATCGTTGGCAATTTCTAATGCTTCGGCTTCGTCTTTGAAGGTGGTTACTGCTAATACTGGGCCGAAGATTTCTTCTTGGAAAATTCGCATTTTGTTGTTTCCTTTGAAGACTGTTGGCTGGAAATAATAGCCGTCTTGCAAGTCGCCGGATAAGATGTTTCTTTCGCCACCAATCAGGCATTCTGCGCCTTCGGCGTGACCGATTTTGACGTATTCGGCGATTTTTTCCATCTGGTTGACGGAGACTTGGGCGCCGAGGGCGGTTGTCGGATCTAAGGGGTTGTCTTGTTTGATTTGGCGGATGCGATCGATCGCCCTTTCCATGAATCGATCGTAGATTGACTCCTGAATTAAGGCACGGGAGGGACAGGTGCACACTTCGCCTTGATTGAACGCAAACATGACTAATCCTTCGACTGCTTTGTCGAGGAATTCGTCGTCTTGGGCGCAGACATCTTCAAAGAAAATGTTGGGGGATTTGCCACCTAGTTCTAGGGTGACGGGGATGACATTTTGGGAGGCGTATTGCATGATTAGCCTGCCGGTGGTGGTTTCGCCGGTGAAGGCAACTTTGGCAATCCGGGGACTGGTGGCTAGGGTTTTGCCGATTTCGGCGCCGGGCCCGTTAATGACGTTGATTACGCCGTCTGGTACTAAGTCGGCGATGATTTCCATCAGTACCAAGATTGAGGCGGGGGTGGGGCCTGCTGGTTTGAGGACGACGCAGTTGCCGGCGGCGAGGGCTGGGGCGAGTTTCCAGGCTGCCATTAATATCGGGAAGTTCCAGGGGATGATTTGTCCGATGACGCCTAGGGGTTCGTGGAAGTGGTAGGCGACGGTGGTTCCGTCGAGTTCGCCGATCGACCCTTCTTGAGCTCGGATGCAGCTTGCGAAGTAGCGGAAATGGTCGATCGCCAGTGGTATGTCTGCGAGGCGGGTTTCGCGAATTGGTTTACCGTTGTCCCAGGTTTCGGCGATGGCGAGGCGATCGAGGTTTTCTTCGATGCGATCGGCTATTTTGTGTAAAACTCGCGCCCTATCGGCTGGGGAAGTCTTACCCCACTTGTCTTTCGCAGCGTGGGCGGCATCCAGTGCCAATTCTACATCCTCGGCGGTCGATCGGGGGATTTGACAAATTGATTTTCCTGTAATTGGAGACAGGTTTTCCGAGTATTTCCCTTTCACCGGTGGCACCCACTTGCCGCCGATAAAGTTGTCGTAGCGAGTTTTAAAAATCGACTGACTGCCGGATTGAACTGGTGCTGCTACTACCATTTTATTACCTGATTAAAATTTGTTTTCGCGGAGGATTGAAATCTCTTGAACATCAACTATCCTCTATTTTCCGCAACTTCGGTCAGTTCATATACAAAATTTTACATTTTTCCAATTTTTTGCAGTCCCTGTAGGGGCGGGTTCACCAACAATCTCTGGCTAAAACCAACAATCTCAAAAACCCGCCCCCACCCAACGGTAAACACGATCAATTAACTGTTCAATTCTCGTCTATTTTCGATAAGTTCGGTCAGTTCATATACAAAATTTTACATTTTTCAATCATTTTGCAGTCACTGTAGGGGCGGGTTCACCAACAATCTCTGGCTAAAACCAACAATCTCAAAAACCCGCCCCCACCCAACGGTAAACTCGTCTATTTTCGATAAGTTCGGTCAGTTTATATACAAAGTTTTACATTTTTCAATCATTTTGCAGTCCCTGTAGGGGCGGGTTCACCAACAATCTGAAGCTAAAACCAACAATCTCAAAAACCCGCCCCCACCCAACGGTAAACACGATAAATTAACTGTGACGCACCTCTCCTTTGTGCGGCTATAAAATTATACGATAGCTGATAGTAATTTTTGACAAAATGGCTGGTTCTGCCAGCCAACAAGGGAGCAGACAGGGGCGCTTTAAGGTATTTACTAATTTCCATATCGTTATCAGCAACGTCAATATAAATCCCCTTAAAATCGACCACATCATTGCCAACCCAAATCATCGGCTTAAATTTGATTGATTGCAAATATTACAACTCTTGAGCCGACTCTTCTAAAACATCACGTGAGTGAGACTATTCAGAAAAATGTGATTTATCTGAGATAGTGCACCATTCTCAATAAGCTTTTTATGAACAGGCAAGATGCCTGTTCCACAAGAAAATTCACTCTTTGTGGAACAGGCATCTTGCCTGTTCTAGAGAAGGGCGCTGTGAGATTTATCCAAGCTGCATAACGCTCAATCTGTGGCAACTAGCCGAATTATTTCATCAGCTTGATGCCTAGCCGTCCGTCGCAAATAATCACGTTTTTTAAATTTGCACCCCGAAAGTCAAACCTTCGCAGCGTTTTATTGCTAAAATTGAAAAAAATAGTAAATAAGTGCATTCATCATTATCAATGTGACGATTTTGCATAATATTTATTAGCACCATAAGCAATCAGGGTTAAAACACTCAATGTCTGCTCAAGGGTTTTATCGTCGTTCACTCCCAGATTCTGCTATTGCCTTTTCCTCCATAGAGGGAAAGCAAATATTTCGAGAAGCGTTGGCATTGGGAGGTATGGAAGGGTATTTTGCTCTAGCGGAACAGTTTCATACTCAAACAGAACCCGCTTTTTGTGGATTGGGTAGTTTAGTTGTTGTTCTTAATGCCTTATCCATCGATCCGGGTCGCATTTGGAAAGGGGTGTGGAGATGGTATGGAGAGGAATTTTTAGACTGTTGCTTACCTCTTTCAGTCATTAAAGAAAAGGGTATCACCTTTGATGAGTTTGTCTGTATAGCACGTTGCAACGGTGCTGTTGTAAAACCTAACCGTTACCACCAAAGCAGCTTGGAAAACTTTCGGCAAGCAGTTGAGAAAGTGACTACGGCGTCAGGTGATATTTATCTAGTTGTTTCCTACAGCCGAAAGGTATTGGGACAAACGGGTGATGGTCACTTCTCACCAATTGGTGGCTATCATCCAAAGCGGGATCTAGTTCTTCTGCTGGATGTTGCCCGTTTCAAATATCCACCTCACTGGGTTTCTCTGCCTTTGTTATGGCAAGCGTTTGAACCTCTCGATCCCGTCACTAATCAATGTCGAGGTTATATTTCCTTGCAGAAGAGTGAAAGGTTGCCAGAAACCTTCTTTCATGTTGCTTGTGATTTACATCAGTGGCGTAGTGTTGCTACTTACTTTGCAGAAATACTCCCCGACATTCTGAGAAAAGAGCAACCTGATTCAATTGCTTCATTTGTCACTACCATCCTGCACCATTTGCCTGTTGAACTCACAACTATGGTGCATACCTCGTCAGAGGCGGCAGAGACACTTGAGAAATTACGGACAGCTATTGAGTTAAATTCACTGTTTGATATTGTTCGCCAATGCTTGTCAAGCGATGACTGGGATGCAATGTGTGTCGTAGGGAAGTGGCAGCAACAGCCATTCGTACCAGAGATAATAACAGCAATATTACTCTCCTGTCCCGAAACGCTCTATGCAACTCTCAAACCCGAGTTACGACTGTGGTTTAGTGAGGTTCGCCACCTTGAGAAACTACTCCCTCCCTTGGATGTAGAGATATCTAGATTGAGAGAACAAATGTCAGCACTCCAGGAGTTTTACACTTTATATTCAAAGGGACATCAGTGCCATATCCCTCAGAGTTAGCACCTAGCGCCTTTTGAGATCCTTAAACTCGACTAACTACAAAAGTGAAAATTCAACAGCAAGATTTAATAATCTGATGCTGGCGGCAGTTGTTGATGAATATTCGCCGCAGCGAAATATTAGGGTTGTGACTGATGCGAGTGAGGAATGGACAACAGAAAAAGTGGAAGTAGTGGTAAAAAAAATGTAGGGCGAACATCTGGCTGGCGGGCGGTTTTTGCCTAAATTCTATTTGATTGACTCTTGGTTAAGGTAATCAGCACACATCTGTTTATCCTCTTGTGTCGCTTTCGGGTTGGTTCTGAGATAATCGCTAATCCAATTGCAACCTAATGCCATTAGTTTATCGACATCCCAAGTCCACAGTTTGATGGTCTTGTAATTGCTTGCGGAAGCCAAAGTCAAGCCATCTGGACTAAATGCGACGCTATTGACCCAATCGCTATGGCCGGCAAGGGTGGCAATCGGTTTTTGGCTTTGCAAATTCCACAGTTTGATGGTGTTGTCATCGCTGGCGGAAGCCAACAGCTTGCCATCGGGACTGAAACTGACTGCATTAACCGAGTTGGTATGTCCTGTGATGGTTTTAATTTGGTTGCCAGTGGAGGTATCCCAGACTTTGACGGTGTTGTCAGCACTGCCAGTGACCAACAGCTTGCCATCGGGACTGAAACTGACTGCATTAACCGAGTTGGTATGTCCTGTGATGGTTTTAATTTGGTTGCCAGTGGAGGTATCCCAGACTTTGACGGTGTTGTCAGCACTGCCAGTGACCAGCAGCTTGCCATCGGGGCTGAAACTGACTGCATTAACCGAGTTGGTATGTCCGGTGAGGGTTTTAATTCCTTTGCCAGTGGAGGTATCCCAGAGTTTGACGGTGTTGTCAGCACTGCCAGTGGCCAGCAGCTTGCCATCGGGGCTGAAACTGACACTATTAACCCAATTGCTATGCCCGGTGAGGGTTTCTATCAGTTCTAGTTTTGGGGTTGGCAGATCCCACAAAAGGTTCCAGAGTGTGATAGTGTTGTCACTGCTTCCAGAACCCAACGTCTTGCCATCGGGACTAAATGCGACGCTATTGACCCAATTGCTATGACCGGCGAGGGTGGCAATCGGTTTTTGGCTTTGCAAGTTCCACACTTTGATGGTGTTGTCATTGCTGCCGGAAGCCAAAGTCTTGCCATCTGGACTAAATGCGACGCTATTGACCGAACTGCTATGGCCGGCAAGGGTGGCAATCGGTTTTTGGCTTTGCAAGTTCCACACTTTGATGGTCTTGTCACGGCTGCCGGAAGCCAAAGTCAAGCCATCGGGACTAAATACGACGCTATTGACCCAATCGCTATGGCCGGTGAGGGTTTTGATAAGTTTTTGGGTTTGCAGATTCCATAGTTTGATGATCTTGTCAGCGCTGGCGGAAGCGAAAGTCTTGCCATCTGGACTAAATGCGACGCTAGAGACCGCATTGCTATGGCCGGCAAGGGTGGCAATCGGTTTTTGGCTTTGCAAATTCCACAGTTTGATGGTCTTGTCACGGCTGGCAGAAGCCAAAGTGTTGCCATCTGGACTAAATGCGACACTATTAACCGAATTAGGATGCCCTTCCAAACTATTGCGTTCTTTTACTTCGTCAACTGCGTATTTCAGCGCTGCTATCACTTGCTGCTGGATGTCTGTTGTAAGCGGGGCTGAAGCATCTAGTTGTTTTAAGGCTTTCCCTGCTTTCAATGCTTTCAACAGTGCTTGAAATGGTAGCCCTGAACGCATCATATCTAATGAAGAGATACTTCCCCGGATTGCATTAGCCACATTTTCAGCTTGTCCGACTTGGTTTCTAGCAAAAATCAAGGCTCCAACTGCTCCTAACAGAGCCACCCCAGCAACAACTGAGGTTACAGTTCTAATGGTTAATGCCTTTTGCTGTGCTTGAGTGAGCGTCTGATTCGCCTCAGTCAAAAGTTGATTCGCTTGTCTCTGTACTTCTAACTCTCTTTCCACTACCCGTTGTTGAAGTTCCCTGCCGGCATTTAAAAACTGATAATCTAAATCGCTCAAACTTTTCCCTGAAGCCCAGGTTTGAGCATCTTGCAATGCCTGACCCCGTAACAGCCGCGATTCATCTTGGCATTCAGACTCTATCCAAACTTTAAAACTTTCGCTATAGGGTCTGAGATTTGCTAATTGTTTTTCCACCCAATCTTGGTTAAAAACTGCTTGATAAATGGGGTTATAAACTTTAATTTTACCCGCTTGCTTAACAACCAAACCTGTGAGACGCAGTTCCATTTGTTCAGCCGTATCATCAGCTTCTATCTCATTGTGTTGCAAAATTTGCTGATATAGCCCCAACAGCCGACTGGCCCGTTGCTCGCTGCGTAGAATCCGATCTCGAATCGTCTTTAAATGCTCTGGTTCATCCTGACCTTCCCAATTCTCAATCACCTTTTCTCGGACTAAATGGGCTACCCAATCGGCATGGGTTTCGAGAGATTCTGAAGTGAGATAAAGTCGGAGTAATTTACAAACTTTTTGCGTTAAGAATGGCTGGCCCCCCGTCCAATATAATACCGCTTCTAACAATGATTGCGAATTCTCGGCTTGAGTGTCTAACCCAACTGCCAAAGGTTGCGCTTCTGCTAATTGAAAACCCGTTAACTCAATCGCGAGCCCGATATTAAAAGGAGTGCGAAGGTGATTACCGATCAAATCAGAAGGCGCTGCTACTCCTATTAAAGCAAAGGTTAAACGCTGATAATCTGATTGATCTGCACGCTGATTAAAACACTCGCGAATCACGGCAAAAAAATCGTCTATATTAAATGGCAAAGCCAATACACTGTCAATTTCATCAACAAATATCACAATAGATTTATCAATAAATTTCAGCAAGACCTCTCCCACAAACTTGCTGAACCGTTGGACAGGAGACACTAAATCGTGATTCGTCCACCATTCATAGGAATCAAAATTATTGTAAAGTTCAAAACTATTCACCAACGAGTCAATAATTCCAAAATACCACTCTTTAGGAGTAATATCTGAAGTCCCAATTGATGTAATATCCACAGCAGCACAGGCAAATCCTTCCTGCTGCAATCTCGCCATTGTCTGCACCCGCAAGCTAGATTTTCCCATCTGTCGCGAGTTAAGAACGTAACAAAACTCGCCCGCTTTTAGTCCATCATAAAAATCTCGGTCAGCTTGTCTCCTAACATAAGTAGGCGCATCAACAGGTAGGCTACCACCAACTTGATATTCATAAATTGCCTCAGCTTTATTATTCATGAAGGAACCCCCAAACGGTCTTTAAAATAAAGGCGGTAGAGATTGCACAGGGGAATCACATCATTTCCCCGCAACTTCACTAAACCCATACTGCGAAGTTTAAACGCTAGATTTGCTTCTAATCGTACCGGATGGGAACTAGCAATCACTTGTTTCATGGCGGTTTCTAAATTAGCATCAGCAAGATTCGATAAATGGCGGCGTAAATGATCGCCGTAAATTCCTTCTTCTGTCGGTGCAATGTGTAAAAATTGTTCTAAGTTCAAAGAACCGCGAGCAATTTCATAGAGAGCTTTTCTTAACAAGTAAGGATGCCCGTCTACCATTTGTATCAGCTTTTCTCTGTCACTATTAGACCAATTTAGTTGATGTTTTTGCAGTAAATCATTAATTTGTAGATGACTAAACTCGGGCAATTCAATTGGTAAACCCACATTAAATGGAGACTGGTTAATATTGAGGGGAATATAAACTTCCTTGGAATGGGAGATTACTAAACGCAGTTTTTTCCAAGCTGGTTCGTTTTTCCCTTTTTCATGCCACGCCCGCAGTAAACCAAAGAATTCCTGGGCGACTCCTGGGTGCTGAAAAACTTGATCGACTTCATCCAATCCCAAAGTTAATGGTGAGGTAATTGTTGCCAAGAGGTAGCGCTGAAAATAGTTGCCGCATTTTTGTTTGCTCCCCATGCCTTTTTTCCAGTAGTCTGCTACCCGCTCTTCTAAATTTAATTCATTGGTAATAAGCTGTCAAACATCTAAACTGCATTAACTAAGTTACCTTTATTTTTTATTTTTCGGTTCCATTTCATAATTAG
>NZ_JAUBOZ010000095.1:0-29497 GCF_036700475.1 Microcoleus sp. T2B6
AAAGGAAGGTACTAAAACAGTAGAAGAAGGAACAAAAATTAGTCAAGAAACAGCAGCAGCTTTCTCGGAAGTAGCAAATGCGGTTAACAATGTGGTATTGAACAATCAACAAATTTCTCTAACGGCTCAACAACAAGCAGTTGCTATTAAACAAGTAGTGGATACTATGAACAGCCTCAACCTATCTGCCCAAGAAACCGCTAGTGGTATTACTCAAACCAAAGTAGGCACTCAACAATTGAACGATGCAGCCCAAAATCTCAATTCAATTGTCTAAAGGGTGCTCAGTGTTTTGGGCGAGCAGATTAGCCATTGATAGCATTGAGTGATGAATTGATCGGGCAGCCCTCCAAGCGTGTCAAACCTTCGGCATCCAAGTCAATCGATTTTAGATTTTAGATTTTAGATTTTAGATTAAAGAATTGAAGCATTGACCCCACGGATAAATTCGGGGGGCAAGTTTCATCGGATACAGATTTTTTATTTCTGGACGGATGAATCCGGCGGCTTGTATCCTGGATGCTTGATTGTCAAAACGATCGCACGCGAGTGCATCACCAAAGCCAGGGCGATCGAATTTCTGCCCTTAAACAAATCCTTCGCAGTAACGGACGATCGAACTAACACCCGCCCGAACCGCATTTCCTAGACCAACAGCACTGAACCCAGCACCAGCGTCACTACTATTTCCATAAGTTCAGAATACGATCGCTTAACTCGGTTTTAACTCATATGTTGCACCATTCTCAATAAGCTTTTTAGGAACAGGCTTTTCGGCCTGTTCCACAAGAAAATTCACTCTTTGTGGAACAGGCATCTTGCCTGTTCTTGAGAATGGTGCAATATCTCAGTTTTAACACGCTTTGCGATCGATAACTCCTGACTCCTGCTCAATAATGAATCCGTGTATCCGTGACTTCCCTGTCGTGCCTTTCTTCAACCACACCTAAAACTTGCCAAATGTCAAGGGATTAGATCGACTTTTCCCCACCTTAGCCACCAAGTCCCAAACAAGATTTAGCGCCGGAAAAAATTCCCCAAATCTCTTGCCACAAACGACCACATCGCTTGTAATATGGATCTAACTCACAGCCCGTTAAAGCAATCAACAAACAATTAAGCCGCTCAATATATTCACGCTCCAACGAGCGATCAGTTGTATTGAGCGCGCCGCGCCTATTAAGGAGCGCTAAAAGCTCGTCACACACCCCAAATATTCAGCAAGAATCATGCCATCAAGAGCCGCCAACGATGTAGACGTAGCAGAGCAATATTGGCACTACCTAGAAGTATCCAAGCTTGCAACAATCTTAGAAACCAACCTGGAAAGCGGTTTAGAACCGACAGAAGCCAACCATCGCCAACAGAAATTCGGGCCCAACGAACTAACTGTTAAAGCAGGGAAACCAGCCTGGTTAAAATTTATACTGCAATTTAACCAACCCCTCCTGATCATCTTGCTGAGTGCAGGTTTAATCAAAGCAGTGATCGGAGAATGGCTAAACGCTAGCGTAATTTGGGGCGTAACCACCACTAACGCTACTATTAGTTTCATCCAAGAAGCTGGAGCCGAGAAAAAAATTGAAGCCCTAGCCCAAGCTGTCACCACCGAAGCCACAGTTATTCGGGGCGGCAAAAAATTAAGAATTCCCTCCAAAGAACTCGTAGTCGGGGACTTAGTAACCCTGACTTCCGGCGACAAAGTACCGGCAGACTTGCGCTTAGTGAAAGTGCGCGACTTGCAAATCGACGAATCGGGACTCACCGGGGAATCTGTTGCTGTCGAAAAAGAATTAGGACAATCTGGAGACTTGGTTCTGCCACAAGAAACGCCACTAGCAGAACGGGATAACATGGCCTATGCCGGCAGTTTTGTCACTTTTGGCCAAGCTAGCGGCATCGTAATTGCGATCGCCAATAAAACCGAAACCGGCAAAATCTCCCAACTATTAGATCGGCACATCGATCTCACCACCCCCTTAACCCGCAAATTCAACCAATTCAGTCAAAACTGGCTGTTATTCGTGTTGGGAATGGCAACCTTGACCTTCGCAGTCAGATTGGGCAGACCTGTCCCAGAGGGGGTTTCAGCCTTTAAAGAAGCAGTCGAACCCGCAGTCGCCCTGATTGTCGGCGCAATTCCCGAAGGCTTACCCGCCGTCATCACCGTCACCCTAGCCGTAGGCGTTTCCCGGATGGCAAATCGCCACGCGATCGTCCGCAAATTGCCCGCAGTGGAAACCCTCGGCGGCGCTACCGTCATCTGTTCCGACAAAACCGGAACTTTGACGGAAAACGAAATGACGGTGCAAGAAATCTATTCTGGCGGCGAATCCTACTCGGTTACGGGTACGGGATACAGCCCCGAAGGTGAAATTCAACTCAACCAACTGCCAATTACTGTCAGCCAAACTCCAACTTTGCAAGAATGTTTGCAAGCTGGACTCCTTTGCAACGACTCTCAGTTGGAATTCAAAGACGATAATTGGATAGTCGTCGGAGATCCGACAGAGGGAGCGTTAATTGCTGCAGGCAAAAAAGCTGATTTGAGCCAGCAAATTTTGTCCAAGTCAATGCAGCGGCTGGATTCAATTCCCTTTGAATCTCAGTTTCAATACATGGCGACGCTGCACCGAACTCCCACTGGCAAAATTTTGTACGTCAAAGGTTCCGTAGAATCAATTCTCGGCCGCTGCGGTTCCAGTCTCGACACTCAAGGAAATCCGGTAGAAGTCGATCGCGAACAAATCCACCACCAAGTCGATGAAATGGCAAAGCAAGGCTTGCGCGTCTTGGCTTTAGCGAAAAAGCCAGTACCGCAAAGCCAAAATTCCGTCGATCACTCGGATTTGGAGTCAGGGCTGGTTTTCTTGGGACTGCAAGGCATGATTGACCCGCCGCGGGCAGAAGCGATCGCAGCCGTCCAAGCTTGTCAAACCGCCGGCATCCAAGTCAAAATGATTACCGGCGACCACATCGCTACAGCCAAGGCGATCGCCCGCCGCATGGGATTCCGCAAAACTAAACACCACAGGGAACTTGTAGCCTACACCGGTGCTCAACTCGCCGCAATGAGCAAGCAGGAACTCGGCGAAGCCGTAGAAGCCGGCTCAGTTTTTGCCCGCGTCGCCCCAGAACAAAAACTCCGCCTCGTAGAAGCTTTGCAAAATCAAGGCGAAATCGTGGCGATGACGGGAGACGGCGTTAACGACGCGCCGGCGCTGAAACAAGCGGATATCGGGATTGCGATGGGCAGCGGTACTGAGGTTTCTAAGGAAGCCGCCGACATGATTCTTACCGATGATAACTTTGCGTCGATCGAATCTGCTGTCGAAGAAGGGCGATCGGTTTACAAAAATCTGCTCAAAGCAATCAGCTTCATTCTCCCAGTCAACGGCGGAGAATCGATGACAATTTTGCTCAGCACCCTCCTCGGTCGAGAATTGCCGATTTTGTCGCTACAAATTCTCTGGCTGAATATGCTCAACTCGATCACCATGACTGTGCCTCTGGCTTTCGAGCCCAAGTCAGCGGGAGTCATGAAACAGCAGCCCCGACCGGTCAACGAACCTTTCCTCACGGGAAATCGGATCAAGCGGATCATCGCTATTTCTCTTTACAACTGGACTCTGATTTTCGGAATGTTTGAATGGGTACGCCAAGCTCCTTGGGGAACCTTGGAACTGGCCCGCACGATGGCGATTCAAGCTTTGGTAATGGGGAGAATTTTTTACCTGTTGAGTCTCAGCCAGTTGTTGCCTTCTTTGATTGCTAAGTTTAGCGGTTCTAAGGAAGAAGTTAGCGGCGCTCCCGCCCTCGGTGTGGGAATTGTCCTGGCAGTGATTTTGCAGATCATCTTTGCTAATTCTCCGTTTGTCAATCGCATATTTGAGACGGCTCCGATGAATCTGGATCAGTGGCTGATTTGCTTCGGCGTAGCCCTGCCGATGATCGGTGTTGCTCTCTCCGTCAACCGCTTTGACCCGCCCAACTAAGCTGCTGTACAAAAGTGCGATCGAACTTGTAGGTACTGCCACCGATTAGTAATTTCGGGTGTTCAGAAACCCGGTTTTTTGAAGAAACCGGGTTTCTCTGTTTTACAGAAATCGAACCTGAAAGCCCACGTCATATCATATCCGGTAAACCACTTACGATTAAGCGCCAATTTTAGTCCACCAATGAAAACCAGTTAACCCTTTGAAAACAGCTATATCGTAAGATGTTAATTATTTCTGTATAACACACTACAATTACCTCAGAAAAAATAGACATATATTAACAAAGTAAATGTGCAGTGGCTGCGATGTTGGCAACTTATTGACAAGAGATTTGAAGGCAGCCCGATCGGCCTTCGCTACAACCCTTACCCAGCAAGTCTTGGTTTGAACCAGTTTTGATAAGCCAACCAGAGCGCCCTTCCCAACGGTTCGTTATCGATAGGGCGATCCCAAAAGATTTACTTATCAAATGAATTTAATAATTGTTTTATAATTTGTGCAAGAGTAAGGTAGAGTTAATTATCAAGCCAAGAAAACGTGCGGCTCGCAAAAAGTGAGTTCACACAACTCGGCCGCTCGAAATATCGATAATCAAAAAAGTCAAATCAGCAGGGATAGTTTAAAGAATTATGCTAGCGATAAATCTTTTGCTCCCTCCTGCCAAGGAGCGCTCAAAACAGTTCGCTAAATTCCATTAGCGAACAGAAAAAAAGCGCCTTGATAAACTTCAGTGATGTCGTTACAGAAGATTATGAATTGCAGCGAGGCTAGACTATGACAAAATTTTCAGAGCAATTTTCTCGGCGTAAATTTATCGTTACAGCAGGTGCATCTGCAGTCAGTTCAATACTGCTCAAAGGGTGTTTGGGAAATCCTCCCGAACCGGGTGCTAGTGCTGGCGGTGAAGCCGCTGCTGGTGGAGGGGCAGTGCCGGTGGCAACCTCAGCAGTTGCTGTTGCCAACGAGAAAAGAGTAGAAGGAATTGAAAGCACTAAAATTACATTGGGATACATCCCGATCGTGGAAGCAGCACCTTTAATCATTGCCCAAGAAAAAGGCTTTTTTGCCAAATACGGCATGACTGAGGTAACAGTTGCCAAGCAAGCCAACTGGGGCTCGACCAGAGATAACGTAGAAATCGGATCTGCCGGGGGCGGCATTGACGGCGGCCAGTGGCAAATGCCGATGCCTTATCAAATTAGTCAAGGCCTGATCACCAAAAACAGCACCAAAATCCCGATGTATGTTCTGGCCCAGTTGAACACTCACGGAAATGGAATTGCGATCGCGGGCAAACACCAAGGCAAAGGCCTCGGACTCAAACTAGACCAAGCAGCCCAAGACTACATCAAAGGCCTAGCGAAAGCAGGCACTCCCTTCAAAGCAGCCTACACCTTCCCCAAGGCCAACCAAGACTTGTGGATTCGCTACTGGCTTGCAGCTAACGGCATCGATCCCGATACAGATGTCAGCTTGCTGACAGTGCCGGCCGCCCAAACCGTGGCCAACATGAAAACCGGAAGCATGGACGCTTTCAGCACCGGCGACCCCTGGCCTTTGCGGATTGTCAAAGAAAACATCGGCTTCATGTCAGCGCTAACTTCCGAAATCTGGAAAGCTCACCCAGAGGAATATCTCGCAATTCGCGGCGACTGGGTAGACAAGCATCCCAAAGCCACAGAAGCCGTGATAGCAGCAATCATCGAAGCGCAACAGTGGTGCGACAAGCCAGAAAATCGCCCCGAATTAGTTGCCATTCTTTCCGGCAAAAACTTCATTGACGTAAATCCGGCTGTTTTGGCGCCGCCCTTTGAAGGCAAGTATGTCATGGGCGATGGCAAACCCGACATCAACGACTTCAAGAGCAGCCCGCTGTACTGGAAAGATAGCGTCGGCAACGTTTCTTATCCCTACAAGAGCCACGATTTGTGGTTCATTACCGAAAGCGTTCGCTGGGGTTTCTTGCCGACAAAAACCTTGGCCGACAAAAAAGCACTCATTGATAAAGTCAACCGCGAAGATATCTGGAAGAACGCAGCCAAATTAGCCGGAGTGGCTGATGCTGATATTCCGAAAAGTACGTCTCGCGGCATTGAGAAGTTCTTTGATGGCAAAGAATTCAACCCGGATCAGCCCGAAGCTTATCTGAGCAGTTTGGCGATTAAAAAAGTGTGATGGGTAAAAGCTTCCCATAATTTAGCCTCAAAAATTTAGTCTCGAAAGAAAACACCGCAGAAACAGAGGAGATAAGCAGGATGGCTGTAAGTACAAGTCGGAGAGGTAGAGTCGCTCCGCAAGCGGCGCTGGGCGAGTTTTGGAAGAAGAATTCCCCGAATATATTGCCGCCAATCTTGGGGGTAATTGGATTTCTGTTTGTTTGGCAATTCCTGTCAAGTTCTGGAATTATTAAATTGCCGGGGCCGACAAGCGTTTGGACAGATGAACGGACGCGGATTTTGCTGCTGTATCCTTTCATGAATTCCAAAACCTACGGAGTCGGCTTGTTTTGGCAGACTTTAGCTAGTTTGGAACGGGTGGCAAAAGGCTATACTCTCGCCGCGGCTGTGGGAATTGGCATGGGGGTTGTGGTAGGTACAAATCCTTTTCTAAATAAGGCTTTAGATCCGCTTTTTCAGTTTTTGCGGATGGTGGCTCCTTTGGCTTGGGTGCCGATCGCCCTGGCTGCACTGCAACAAAACGAACCTGCTGCTTTGTTCGTGATTTTTATCACTTCAGTTTGGCCGATTTTGATCAACACGGCTGAAGGTGTGCGCCAAATTCCAGACGATTACAACAACGTTGCGAAAGTGCTGCAACTTACTCGGAAAGAGTATTACCTCAATATCTTGTTTCCGTCGGCACTTCCTTACATCTTCACAGGATTGAGAATTGCGATCGGTTTGGCTTGGTTGGCAATTATCGCTGCGGAAATTGTGATGTCCGGGATTACAGGTATCGGCTTCTTTATTTGGAACGCTTACCAGCAAAACTACATCAGCGAAATTTTGTTAGCTGTAGTCTACATCGGGGCTGTTGGTTTGCTGCTCGATCGCATGATGGCTTGGTTGCAGCAAAAAATTGCTCCATCTCAAGGAAAATAGTTGTGCAAGTAACTCGCTAAATAATTTTGAGTTTTGAGTTGAAAGATTTGAGTTCAAAACT
The DNA here is from genome assembly GCF_036700475.1 of Microcoleus sp. T2B6. Lineage (NCBI taxonomy): Bacteria > Bacillati > Cyanobacteriota > Cyanophyceae > Oscillatoriales > Microcoleaceae > Microcoleus > Microcoleus sp. T2B6. The sequence continues at coordinate 7,161 of NZ_JAUBOZ010000095.1, forward strand.
CGATATTTATATTTCAGGAAACTGCAATCTACACTGGGTTACGATATCAACAACAAGCGACAGTTAAAGCTAGCTGCTAATCAAGAAAAACAAGCAGCTAGCGAAATAACAAACCTACAAAAAAGGCAAGAAAATCATGTCTATTTTGATTGAAATAGAACAACTGGAAAAAGTATTTAATTTATCAGACGGCGGCACATACGTTGCTCTCAAAGGCATCGATCTGGAAATTGAAAAAGGCGAATTTATCTCCTTAATCGGACACTCCGGCTGCGGCAAATCTACGCTGCTAAATATGGTGGCAGGTTTGGATTTGCCGACAGAAGGATTGGTGACAATTGAAGGACAAAGAATCACCCAACCAGGCCCCGATCGCATGGTAGTATTCCAAAACTATTCCCTGCTACCTTGGCGGACGGTCAGAGAAAACATTACCCTAGCCGTAGACTCGGTAATGAGCGGCTTACCCAAAGCCGAACGCCTCGAAATCATTCAAAAACACATCGACATGGTGGGCTTAACTCCCCACGCCGAAAAACAACCTGCATTGCTATCAGGGGGACAAAAACAGCGCGTGGCGATCGCCCGTGCTCTGGCCCTGCGCCCCAAACTGTTACTTCTAGACGAACCCTTCGGCGCTTTGGACGCTTTGACTCGCGGCAACTTGCAAGAAAAGTTGATGGAAATTTGCCAAGAGTACGAAATCAGCGCCCTGATGGTAACGCACGATGTGGATGAGGCAGTGTTGCTGAGCGATCGCATCGTCATGCTCACCAACGGCCCAGAATCGAAGATAGGCGGGATTCTCGAAGTAGACATCCCCCGCCCCCGCAAGCGGATGGAAGTGGTCACGCACCCCAGCTACTACGCTCTACGTAGCGAAATGATTTACTTCCTCAACCAGCAGAAGCGCGTCAAAAAACTGCGGGCGCGGAAAGTACCGGCGATCGCCCGCCACGGCCTGGAAAAAGTCAACCTCGAACTCGGCTTTATTCCGCTGGCAGCCTGTGCTCCCCTCGCTGTCGCCAAAGAAAAAGGCTTTTTTGCCAAGCACGGCCTGGATGAAGTCCACCTCGTGCGGGAAACAAGCTGGCGCGGCATCGTAGACGGCATCGCCGCAGGTTACTTAGACGCAGCCCAAATGCCCTCTGGGATGGCGATGTGGTTGAGCTTGGGGGGGCATCAAGAGCAGCCGATTCCGACGGTGACAGCCCTCACCATGAGCCGCAATGGCAACGGAATTACCCTCGCGAGGCGCTTTTACGACCAAGGGATCTACACTCTGGCAGACTTTAAAAAAATGCTCCAGAGAACGCCCGCCCAAACGCACCGTATGGGCATCGTTCACCCTTCTTCGATGCACAACCTGTTGCTGCGTTACTGGCTGGCTTCCGGCGGGATTGACCCGGATCACGATGTGTTGCTGACAAATATCCCACCGGCTCAGATGATCGTTGACTTGCAGGGCGGCACTATTGACGGTTTCTGCGTCGGCGAACCTTGGAACTTGCGGGCCTCGATGGAAGGAGTCGGCTTTACGGTGGCTACAGATTTGGAACTGTGGCCGGGGCATCCGGGAAAAATTTTGGGGGTGCGGGAAGACTGGGCAAATGCTTATCCCAACACTCACATTGCTCTAGTCAAAGCTTTGCTCGAAGCTTGCAACTATTGCGCCGATCCAAGTCGCGCCGCGGAGGTTTCGGAAATTGTCGCGGGAAGGGAGTACGTCGCTACTGATAAGAGTTACATCCAACTCGGCGACCCCAAATCTTCTGCTTGCAACCTCGATACTCCGATGCGGGAATACGCCCACCACTTGTTTTCTGGAGAGGGGGTGAATCGCCCAAGCCGCACCGAACAACTCTGGCACATGGTGCAGATGGCGCGCTGGGGCGATACTGTGTTCCCGCGCAACTGGGTGGAAATTCTGGAGCGGGTGGTGCGAGTCGGTGCGTTCAGCACGGCGGCGCGAGAGCTGGGGATGGCTGATATTACTTACACTCGCGGTTCTCTCAGCTTGTTTGACGGCTCGGTGTTTAATGCTGACGATCCGATCGGCTATCTCAACAGTCTGGCGATTAAACGCGATTTCACGATGGCGGAAGTTGTACTTGATTCCGACCGTAGAGTTGCTTAAAGTGGTTTTCAGTAGGATGCAAACAGGGTAATTGCTAATTGTTTAGTTGCTCATTGCTAATGGCTAGTTAGTAATTCCTTCTTCCCTCTTCCCTCTTCCTTCTTCCTTCTTCCTTCTTCCTTCACCTATAACCCACTAACAAGTTCCAAAATCATGCTCAACACCACTACGAACCAAACTCAAACCAAAAAGCAAGACAAGAAAGTAAAGGATCGCCGGAAGCCTTTTTTGGTGATGGAAAATGTTCACAAATCATACCCAAATGGTTACAGAGCTTTAGAAAACGTTAACTTGACTGTAGCTGAGGGAGAGTTTATTACGCTGATCGGACACTCGGGTTGTGGCAAGTCAACGCTGTTGAATATGGTGTCGGGTTTTAGCCATCCGACTCAAGGCAGCGTCAGAATTAGCGGGCAAAAAATTGAGAAGCCGGGCCCCGATCGCATGGTGGTGTTTCAGGGTTACGCTTTGTTGCCTTGGCGGACGGTGTTTGAAAATGTTTACCTTGCGGTTAATGCTGTATTTCCTGAGAAGTCGAAGGTCGAAAAAAATGCGATCGTCAACGAGCATTTGGCGATGGTGGGATTGACTGAAGCTGCTGAGAAAAGACCGCCGCAAATTTCGGGGGGGATGAAGCAGCGGGTTTCGATCGCCCGCGCCTTGGCAATTCGCCCGAAAGTGCTGATTTTAGACGAACCTTTTGGTGCTCTGGACGCAATTACTAAGGAGGAATTGCAAGAAGAGTTGCTGAAAATCTGGAACGATCACCGCTGTACGGTGTTGATGATTACTCACGACATTGATGAAGCGCTGTTTTTGGCCGATCGACTGGTGATGATGACTAACGGCCCGTCGGCGACAATCGGTGAAGTTTTGGAGATTCCTTTCCCGCGTCCGCGCGATCGGGTTCAAATGATGGAAGATCCGGAATACTACAATTTGCGGAACTACGCCCTAGATTTCCTGTTCCGTCGTTTTGCACACGATCACGATGCCTAATCGGTTGGGAAATCAAAGTTCAAGAGGAGAATTATGAGACTTCTCGAACAAGTTTAATTCTTGTGCGGAGTAGGGATTAGGCATCCTGCCGGCCCAAGAGGAGCTTTTTTGCAGAAGTCTATTGAAAAGTTTAAGCCCCAGTGTTCCCCGATGTCAGGGGAACATCGCTGCGGGCGCAATTTTCCCGATCCGGTTGGGTAAACTGAAGCTTAATGGTGGACGAGAAGTTTTTTCGGACGTTCGGATCTTTTTCCGATATTTTACGTCTACCAGCGAAGAGACCCGATTGCCTAGCTGTCGGTAAGCTGGCATGAATAGAGCCCACCTTCGATCGAGGGTGGGCTTCTTCTTGATGTTATTAACCGTTTGTGGGCGATCGGTGGTTGGTGCATTCCACCCTTGGAACTGGCACACTGCAGGAACGTTTATCGGTGTTTCATGGATTAAGGCTGTTTTCAATATAGCGGTTTTCAGTGGAGTAAAGTAGAGACGATCGGGTAGGGAAACGGCTGATCCTAAGTCCGGCGCGGGGATTTGCGACTTTTAACCATTGGTATAAGAGTGATGATTGTAGCAAGACTTTTTTAAATTGGTATCACTCAGGTTTGCACGGAAAACTCCTCTGGGTCAATATCCCAATTTACCCAGCGAATTGCTTCTTTAGCAGATCGCACATCAGGCGGCACTCGCAAAACGTGAATGTGTCCCGTACTCGGACAAGTCATTTTTAACAAATAAACTGGCTTTGCATTACCCACCCGATCAAAATCATCGTCAAACTCGATGCTTAATAAAGTGTATTCCTGCCAACTATCTAATTCTGTCACCGCTAATTCTTGAATTATGCGATCGTAAGTAATTCCCTGAATTAACGCGCGCCGAATTTCTGCATTCTGTTCCTTCAACACCCACTTAGGATCGCGAATTAAATAACTTACAATTTTAATTGTTATTGTGGGATGGGCGTCCCGCCCGTCCCACAATCTTGTGGAAGTTATTTAATTCTCATTCCTTAGACTGCGACTGGTGCGGGTGCAGGCTACCTTACCATTCGGGTAAAATCACGCCGTGATAGGCATAAATCGAAACACCGTCGGCCAATTGTACCGCTGGTGTTCCTTCGGCGTGCAAGCGGTGGTTGCTGTCATGGCACGACCTCCTTTAACTATATTTATAGCAATTTGAATTCACCAAAGTTTGCCAGCACATTGGTAGGGTGCGTCTGACACAAAAAATTTGTTTAAATCGAAACCATAGATTTATGACGCACCATACAAGTTGATTTAACTATTATATTATCCTTGAAATCGGGCAACCGAAACCCGATCGCGCCCTGCTTCTTTCGCCCGATAAAGCGACTCATCGGCGATCGCAATTAGCTCTCCCGGCTGGGACTTCACCTCCGGAAGGCAGCAAGCTACACCCAAACTCAACGTCACGTATTCGCTGACAGCAGACTTAGCGTGAGCTATGTGCAAGCCCCGCACCTGTTGTGCGATCATTTCAGCTACGCAAGTGGCACCTTCAATATCCGTATTCGGCAAAACTACTACAAATTCTTCTCCACCGTAACGCGCTACTAAATCTGCCGCTCGCTTTACCGAATGCTGGATCACCGCCGCCACTTTCCGCAAACATTCATCCCCCGCTTGGTGACCATAAGTGTCGTTGTAAAGTTTGAAATAATCAATGTCGCACATAATCAAAGACAGCGGTGCTTCTTCCCTCGCCAAACGCCGCCATTCCGTATCGAGGTATTCATTAAAAGAGTGGCGGTTTCTTACCTCAGTCAAACTGTCGTAATTTGCCAAATAATGCAAGGCTCGATTCACTGTTTCTAACTGCTGTTTCTGCTGCAGCAACTGACGGTTGAGTTCCGCCAACTGCTGTTCGGCTGAGTGCGATCGCAACAAATTTCTCACCCTCGCGAGCAATTCCCTATCGTCAAAAGGCTTTGAAATATAATCGTCAGCACCCGCATCCAAACTTTCGATCCGAGATTCCATCCCCGATCGGGCTGTCAAAAAGATTACAGGAGTAGATTTCAATTCGGGCGTGTTCCGAATCTCCTTGAGCAAATCCAGCCCGTTTTGTCTGGGCATAACTTGGTCGCTCACAATCAAATTTGGCTGCAAACTTTTGGCTTTTTCTAAACCTTCAACCCCGTCACTCGCCACGGCGACTCGATAGTACGGACTTAATAAAGTTTGGAGGTAAGCCAGCAGAAAATTGTTGTCTTCTACTACCAGCAACAGCGGTAATTCTCGGCTGTCACTTGTTAATTCTTCCAGATGATTTTTGTCGTCAAAACTGTTAGGTGCCGGCAGCGGGGTCTGGGGTGTGGTCGTCCGGACATTTCCCGAACCCCACTCTCCCGATCCGAATCCACTCAGTCCAGCCAATTGGGCGATCGCGATCACCAACTGATTCGCTTCCACCGGCTTCGACAAATGCCTCTGAAACCCGGCCTCCAGCGCTTCGGCCGAATCTTCTTCCTCAATGCCTCCCGTCAGCGCCACGGCCGGCAGGAGTTCCCTGTGCTCGGACATTTCCATTGCTCTGATGCGGCGGATCAAATCGCAACCGTCGGCTCCCGATACCGTCATATCGCTCACCAACACGTCGGGCCGCGACTGTTGCAACTCGGCCATCGCTTCGCAGGCGCTACCCACCGCTGTTACCTTGGCTCCAAATGCTTCGAGGCCAGTTTTGAGGAATTGCCGGATCTCGGTGCTGCTTTCCACCACCAGGACTTGCTTTCCCGCTAGGGGTTTGGAAACCGATCCGCGTCTGCTTTCCCTTTGGGCGATCGCAGCAGTGCGATCGTCGGGTGCATTTTCCTTGGCAATCGGTAGCAGCACCCCAAAGGTCGCCCCCTGACCGAGGCCGGGACTCGAAGCCCAAACACTTCCCCCGTGCAGTTCCACTAACTGCCGCACAATTGAGAGCCCGAGCCCAAGCCGATTTTGTTCCTTGTTCTGGAAGCTGTCTGCAGGGCGGAAGTAGTCAAAGATGTGCGGCAGAAATTTGGGGTCGATGCCGCAACCGCTGTCGCTGACCCGAATCAAGACGCCCGACTCAGTAGCCTCGATCCGCACTTGAACTGGGTATGGTGTCGATTCTGGGGTGAATTTGATGGCGTTTGCAAGGAGGTTCCAGACTATTTGCTGCAAGCGTTCTGCATCTGCCAAAACGTAGCTGACGGCGGGGTCGAAATGTTTTTCTACGCGGAGGTTTTTGGCATCGGCGGCGGGACGGAGGGTCTCGATCGCAGATTCTATGATAGACGGGAGGTGAACTTGGCCGATGTTCAGGCACACTTTCCCTCGCAGCAACCGCGAGAGGTCGAGGAGATTGTCTATTTGCCTGTTTTGTAATTTGGCGTTGCGCTCGATGATTTCCAAAGCGCGGCTGGTGGTGGCTTCGTTTAAATTGCGCGATCGAGCTAGCTGCGCCCATCCCAAAATCGCACTGAGGGGCGATCGCAGTTCGTGGGAGGCGATCGCCAGAAATTCGTCTTTTGCCCGGTTGGCTTCGACTTGGGCTGCTTCCACGGCTTTGCGATCGGTGATGTCGAATCCGATCGCCAAATACTGACAGGGTTTTCCCTTACAGTCCAACACTGGAACTACTGCTGCGTACACCCAATAATCACTTCCATTCTTGGCTTTATTCTTAATGTCTCCTTGCCAAACTTCACCTTTGGCAACTGTTGATAGCAGATTTTTGATTATTTCCGAAGATTTATATTCCGAATGGAGGATGCCGAAGTGGCAGCCGATTAGTTCGGCTTGGGAATAGTTGGATATGGAGCAAACTCGTTCGCTGACATAGTTAATAATTCCTCGCGCGTCAGTCCTCAGCGCCAGTGCCGATCGGTCGATCGCTCCTTTAAAATCTAAACATTCTTGTAGCGACGAATCTAGTTCTTTTGTCGTAGAAAATTGACCGAGCCGATCGGACGCGTTGTGTTGCTGGCGATCGGGCTTATCCTTACTCCGTTGTTGGATTTCCATTGCTTCTATTTTCCCCTGACGGCTGACACCTAATCTACTCGCATCCTGATTCATTATCACAATTTTCTTTCCCGCACCTGCGGGTGTAATATTTTGTATCTCTTCATCTTCCTGAAAAATTGGCAGGCACCACATCCACTCTGGAGTCAACTCAATTGTTGTTTATAGTTGGCTAAAGTTTGTCAATCTGAGGACTGATTTTTTCAGATATAGCCGATCGTCGGCTGCTGGCTCATTTTTTTTTATCTTTTATCTTTTATATTTTACTAGGGGGAATCACGGAGAAATTTATGGTGTAGAGCACACACCGACAGTTGCATTGTTGTTTGAAACGGATATCATAACCGTCAACTTTTTTCTCACAATTACTCCTAGTATCTGGCACAAAGTCTCGTCTTCGGCAGGCTTTCGCGTCTGTGGCATTCTGCCTCATCTGCACTGAAGGAGATATATGTGCAGGGCTAGACAGTTCCCAAATCAGGGGCGGGTTTGGGTGCACGAAGTCCCTATCTGGCGATCGTCCATAACTTCTTTTAAATTATTTTCTTCAACATCTTGACAGCTCTGTATATTTTTTGTATTATCAAATGTAATATACCTTCAGACCATAGAACCGCCCAACTGCCTTGGCGCACTCAACTATTAACAATGTGAGGAAAATCGTCTGTGAATTTAGACGCTGTACGCGAGCAATTTGAACAAAGAGCCTTTGATTATGACGGCTTAATTCCCCGCCTCATTCCGCGCTATGGCGAGCAACACGATGTAATATTGCAGTTAATCCCTTCTGAAACTAATGCTAACATAAAAGTTCTGGATTTAGGTGCGGGAACTGGCATACTGTCGGCTATGATTCTGCAAGCATTTCCTCAAGCAAAAGTCCTAGCCTTTGACATGGCCAAGAATATGCTGAAAACTTGCAAAACTAACTTGTCCGCTTTCCGAGAACGGCTGACCTTGCAGCAAGGAAACTTTGCCGAAGATGATTTCGGCAGCGGTTACGATTTGGTAGTTTCAGGGTTGGCAATCCACCACCTCGACAGCGCAGGCAAACAACAGCTATTTCACAAACTTTTCCACTCGATGAATCCAGGGGGAATCTTGCTAATTCGAGATATTGTGACAGGTGCTACTCCCCGGCTGACTGAGCAATACGAACAGTTGTGGCGGCAGTACATGAAAGCTAACGGAGAAGACGATGCAGCCTGGTTTCAAAAATATCGAGAAGAAGATATTCCCTCCTCTGTGGAAGAGCAGACTAAGTGGCTTGCAGAAGCTGGTTTTGCCGACGCCGGATGTCACTGGCGCTATCTAAATTTTGCTATTTTTGGCGGAGTTATCCCAAGGTAGAAGGCATTCGGCAGAATGCAGAGTTTTTGATAATTATCAAAATATAAAGCTCGTGAAAAATCGCCCATCCAACACTTTTTTATTCGCAGACGCCGAACCTAATTGTGTAGGTAGTTAAGGGCGGACTTTAGCGCTAGAATTCGCGCATAAGACCATTTTTGACGTTCGGGAATCATTTTCTGCAAACCTTTAGATGCGGGTTCACTCAAGCGCCCTCTGGCAGTGCAAACAGATTCAACAAACCCGCCTCAAATCAACGATATAACCAGATCGTGACATTTTATAAAAGGTGATTTAAAAGCTCAATCAATAAAGTAGAATTATGAACGATTCTCGATTAGTAAAAATCAGCAAATATCTCAGCAAACACCTGCGTCACGCGCCCTCGCGCATCGGCATTGAACTCGCTCCCGGTGGCTGGGTTTCTGTTAGCGAACTCCTCGATGCGTGCCAAAAAAATAACTTTCCAGTTCAGCTTGCAGAACTCACCACAGTAGTCGCGCAAAACGACAAGCAGCGCTTTTCATTCGACTCCACAGGCACTCTAATTCGTGCTAACCAAGGACACAGCGTAGAGGTTGACTTGCAGTTAGAACCCGCTGTTCCCCCGGATATTTTATATCACGGAACAGGTAGCACTGCCGTCGAGTCTATTCTCAGTCAAGGAATTAGGAAAATGTCGCGACATCATGTTCATTTGTCGGTGAATATCCAAACGGCGCGCCAAGTAGGTGCAAGACATGGCATCCCGACAGTCTTTACTGTAGATGCCGCAGCCATGCAACGCGACTGTCATACATTTTACTGTTCGGCTAACAAAGTTTGGCTAGTAGATTTTGTGCCGCCCGCTTATCTCAAAATAAGTTGAGAAATTTCACTTTTTTTGTAGAATGTGTACCACAAAAACTGTAAAATAAGAGTAACTAGGAGTTTTGCAAAATGAGTGCGGAAGATATGGGCGATCGCGAAAACAATTTTCATCAAAGCAATTCTCAAAATAGAGGTCTGCTAGGCTCTGGTTGGCGACCTTTTTACCGTCAATTTGATTGGGAACACCTGGCACATTTAGCGTCTAGTGACCCCTTAGAACTAGCTCAAAAAACTTTAGGGGCAGCTAGCGACATTGCCGACGCAATGGGACGGCACCAATATACCTGGTGGGCAAATATTTTAAATGTCTTCTCGGAAAATACTCGCTACGAAATTGATGAGTTTTGGGATTACATTACTCCGCAGCCAGTTTACCCTGATTACCGCTACAAAGACATTTTAGCTACCGAAACGCCAGTGGTACAATTGGTCAGCCGCGCTAGCATTCCTATCGACTACGTTCTCAACAAACTCCAAGAAATTACTGTTTTCAAAGTTCTGGCTTTGCTAGGGAAACCGGATGCAATTACCCAGTCTTTTATGGAGCGACATTTTTCTTATCCCCCGGAGCGATTTGTTAGCTGGGAACGCTTGGAAGTTTTGGGTACTGTTTATGCTTCTTGGGCTCGATTCGGCTGCTGGCTGCAAATTGAGAGTTACGACAGGGGAAGACGCTGTTACACTCTGATTTGCCAAGATATTGCACCGCTTGTTAGCAAGGCAACTTACAATTTAGCGGTGATTCTGGGCGGGTACAAAAGCCGCGTCGGACAGGTTCACAGCCAGTTCCCAATTCGCACGTTTTCTGCGGAGGTTCAAAGTTTTACCGATACAGTTCAGCAGGCAATTTTGGATCAAAATCAGTTGGCTGTTTTGGTTAGTGGCGAACCGGGAACGGGCAAAACTGCTTGGACGCAAGCGGTAGCAAAGGAAATTTTAGTGCCGCTGGGTTATGTGATTTTTATCTTAGACCACGATGCTGTGGAAAATTTTGTGCCACCGAGTTATTTGGAGCGGATTTGTATTATTATCAATGAGGCTGATAATTTGGCTCAAGATCGATCGACCCCAGAAGCCCAACGCACTAACAAAACTGAACATATTTTGAGTTTGCTGGATGGAACTTTGTATCAAAGCGTCATCGACGATCAAGGGATTCAATTTCAGCAAAAACTCGTAGTTTTGATGACTTGCAACACCACTGAAAGATTAGATCCTGCAATGTTACGGAAAGGGAGAGTGGATTTTACCAGTGAATTTACGCACAAATTTGTTTGAGCGCTCTCTTGCATTCTTAAGCGCTCGGGCGATCGCACTGGCTACACGATCTCATACCATGTTCGATGTGGGATTTTCAATTAAAGAATTGGGAATGACTGAGGAAGCTCATGGTTTGGATCGCGGGTCTACAGTTGCATTCTTTTGGGAACTTGTATAAAATACCGAACAATCACCAGGAAATCTTCTGAATATCAAAGTTTGGGGGAAACTTTCTTGAGTACCTATAGACCATTAGTGTCAACAATCGCCTAAAACCCTTTTTCTCTCTCGTTTTTTGCCTAGTCTCGCTGCCCTCTTGCGCCCCGGAATAGTCGCGGGAGACAAGAGAGCACTCCAGTCCCCTCCGACTATTATTCGGAGGGCGCCAGCGCGATCTATGCCTAATCCTCAAACAGCAACCGGGCACTAGCTTTGGTCTTAAGTAGATAGCAATGCCTATAGACATATCCCCATCAAAAATGATATCAATGATGGGTGATACCCTCTAAGGGTATCGTCCGAGAGAGCAAATCAGGGGAAAATAGCATTTTTGGTCTCAAACAGAATTTTTCAAACTTGACAGCTATGGAGGAAATCCCAAACCGTGCACACTAAGCCAGTTCAGCAAAAAAGTCAGGGACTGGGAAGGTACGTTGACGGGACTTTCCCGATCGCCCAACAACCTGCAGAGGCAGCCGTGTCCGAGAGTAAAGAGCGATTTCGGCGGTTTGTGGAGCGCTCCGCCGAGGCCGTGGCAATGGTAGATTGTGAAATGCGCTATCTGTCGGTTTCTCGTCGCTGGGAAACAGATTGGGGGTTGGGCGACGGCGAGGCGATCGGCCGATCTCATTGGGAACTGTTCCCGAATCTCCCGGAATATTGGGAGCAAAATGCCCAGGCTTGTTTGACGGGAGTTTTGGAATACAGTGAGTTTGTGGCAGGGCGATCGATCGCATCTGTATCAGGAAAAAGCGCAAGCGGCTGTGTCAGCGAGTCGGTAAGATGGGTATTTCAGCCTTGGAAAAATAGCGAAGGTGCGATCGGCGGTTTGATTTTGTTTGCATCTAAGATAGCTGAGGCTCCCGCTCAAACCAATTGCTATAATAAATTTCAGTCCGAGGTCAAAAGAAAGCAGTTAGAAACAATACCAAAACTAACTCAAATTGCCCTCGAAAATGCTGCTGATACAATCTTTTTTAGTACCTCCGACGGTCAAATTTGCTACGCGAACAAAGCCGCTTGCCATCTTTTCGGCTACTCGGAATCGGAACTGCTAAACATGAGAGTTAGCGACATCGATTCGCATTTGCCAGCATCGGATTGGCGAGAACACTGGGATCAACTCAAGCAGCAAACCAACCTCACTTTTGAAACCAGTTACAAAACCAAAGACGGCGCCAGTTTTTCCGTCGAAGTTAAAGTCAATTATTTAGAATACGGCGGGTGCGAATACCGCTGCGCGATCGCCCGCGACATTTCCGCTCGCCTCGCAGCAGAATCAGCGCTCGTACAGGCAAAAGAGCAACTTCAAGCCGTTTTAGACGCCGTGCCCGGATTAGTTTCTTGGGTAAGTTCCGATTTGCGCTACTTGGGAGTAAACCGACATTTAGCTAGCGCTTATAAAATGCCGTCCGAACTATTTATCGGTCAAAAAGTAGGTTTTTTAGATACAAGTCCTAAATTTAACGATTTAGTATACGATTTCTTTGGCAGCCATAAAAAGAAGACATCTCAAGAAGTAACAGCGAGCATCAGAGGAGAAAATAAAACTTATCTAATAGTGGCTCAAAAATACCAGAACAGTACGGCGGCAGTATTTGTGGGATTGGATATTACAGAAAGCAAACAGTCTCTGTTAGCTTTGCAAGAATCCGAAGAACGCCTGCGACAACAAGCGGCTAAATTAGAGCAGACGCTGTTGATTTTGCAGCAAACTCAAACTCAACTGATTCAAACAGAAAAGATGTCATCTCTGGGGCAGTTAGTAGCAGGAATAGCCCACGAAATTAACAATCCAGTTAGTTTTATTTCCGGCAATGTCAGCCACGCCACGGGCTACATTCAAGAACTGCTGCGAACGATCGACCTTTACCAAAAGTATTATCCCCATCCCGTGCCGGAAATTCAAGATTTGATTGAAGAATTAGACTTAGACTTCATCAAAAAAGACTTGCCAAAACTGCTAAATTCAATGAAAGTCGGTTCCGAAAGGATTAGGGATGTCGTGCGATCGCTCCGTTTGTTCTCGCGTACCGACGAAGCCCAAATGAAGCCGGCAGATATCCACGAAGGTTTGGACAGCACTTTGCTGATCTTGCAAAATCGCCTGCAAGCTAAAGGGGGACGGCCGGGGATTTCTCTAGTTAAAGAGTACGGAGATTTGCCGCGAGTTCACTGCTATCCGGGGCACTTAAACCAAGTGTTCATGCACTTGTTGACAAATGCGATCGACGCTTTGGAAGAAGGGGGGAGAAATGCCGAAAATTATGGTAAAATTCAAAATCAGTCTTACTTGTCTTCAGCCCCGTCGAGTTCTGAAATATTCAATCCCGAAATTCGGATTCGGACTTCCGTGGTAGGGGAAAACGAAGTTGCGATCGCCATTAGTGACAACGGCCCGGGCATGACTGAAGAAGTCCTCGACTGCATCTTTGACCCTTTGTTTACCACTAAATGTCCAGACACAAGCACTGGTTTGGGTCTAGCAATATCCCAGCATTTAGTAGTAGAAAAGCACGGCGGTAAGTTGCACTGTGTTTCGCGTCCGGGAGAGGGAACTGAGTTGATCATTAAAATTGCGATCGGCAACGATTAATGAGCGATTTATAACAGGCAAATAATATGGTAATCGAGTGGCTAAAATTTCAAGTACCTCCCGAAAAGTGGGAGGCGTTTATTTTGCGAGATGAAGAAGTTTGGACGGCCGGACTAAAAGAAATTCCCGGTTTTTTGGGCAAAGAAATTTGGGTGGATGCGGTGGAAAATGAGGTGGTGATTTTGATTCGCTGGGAAACTAGGGAGAAGTGGAAGTCGGTGTCGCAAAGCACCATAGATGAGCTGGATGCCCAAATGGGCGATTTGCAAATTGCGATCGCCGAAAGTCGCGAATATCAAGTTCGCAATTTATTGCATTAGTTAGTCAGCAGTCAGTTGCTCGTGTTAATTTGTGAAAGATTAATCATGCGTTTTACCTTGATTTTACCGCAGACATCGATTCGGTATTTGGTGTGAAGGGCGATCGATCTTGGTAGAATCATCGCACTGTTTGGTATTTGGTGTTAGGGGCGATCGCACTTTCATTTTACGCGATCGGTCATCAGAAACAAGAAAGGGCGATCGCTGTTTGTTTTGATGGGGCGAGATCCTTCATCCTTACTCTGGCGATGTTAAGATCCAGGATTCCAACTCAAATGGCTGAACTGCCTGAATGCGTTGGAAGTCTCGATCTGCAGTCACTAGGGTGAGTTGATGCTGGATTGCAACGGCGGCAATCCACAGGTCATTTTCGCCGATGCCCAATTGAGTCATGTTGGTTCTACGGCGTTGGGCTTTGTCTTTTGGGGCGTAGCGATCGAAAACTGCCGCTTTAAGATTGCCGTAAATTTCGGCGGTGGTTTCGTCGATGGGGTAGATGTATAGCCCAAGCAGGAAGCGTTGAACTAGGGCAAGATTTACCTGTCGTTGTTGTGATCGCGCCGCCATGTCAATCAGTTCACCCTTGACGATGGTGCAGGTGGCGATTGACTCATCCCCAAGGTTGGCAAGGCGATCGAGTAATTGAGTGTTCCCTAGTAGGGCATAGCTACAATGGTTGGTGTCGAGGAGAAACATTATTCAAAGGGATTGGGGCTGTAGTCAAATTCGGTTTCGCCGCGTGAGTTTTGGACGGCTTCTAGACATTCTTGGAAGTCGTCGCCTGACCAAGTGCCGATTGTCTTGAGGTGAGCGAGGAAGGATTTAGCAGATGTGATAGAAGGTTTGGTTGAGAGAGATTTCATGAAGCTGAGGGCTTCGGCAAGTCTTGTACTGGGCAAAGCTTCGATTGCTTGGAGGAGTTGTTCTTTGATTGTCATAGGGTGTGCCGGGGTTCTTGACTTATGGCGATCGCTCTTTCATTTTAGGCGATCGCTCATCTGAAAAAACAAAGGGCGATCGATCTTTCTTTTAATTCAAGCATCGAACTCATACAATCATCGCACTGTTTGGTATTTGCTGTTAGGGGCGATCGCACCACCCCTTGCTTTCCACCTATGCAACCACAGATAACCTAGAAACTTTCGGATCTGATTTGTTGTGCTGTGTACGCTACCTAGACAGTGACAGACTTGGCAATTTTTGCCAGCAATCGCAACGCTTCATTGACAGAAGCTGAGTCTCGAAATATTTCTGCTACGTCTGGATCGAGAATCACAACATTACTTGATTTCATATAGGCTTCATAGTATTTGCCACGGACACCACCTGAAAAATCGTATTCAGGTCTCATCTCGTCATTAATTGTTACTTCAGGTTCCTGACTCATAGCTTTTTCTCTCTTGTCGGGTGGCTAAACGGGCGCTGATTAAACGCACTTCACCTTCTCGTTCTGTATGGGACACAACAAAAAGGCGCTGTAAATTTGATTGACCGATCGTTAAAAGATGGAACTCACCTACAGAGTGGTTAGGGTCAGAAATTGTAATAGCCAGTGGATCTCCGAAGACAGTGACAGCTTCTTCAAAAGACACACCATGCTTTTTGGCATTACTAATCGCTTTGTTTGAGTCCCACTGAAACTTCATATATCTATTCTACTCTCAAGCAGAAGTGGGAGGTTGGCAATTGCCTAGCTTACTTCTGTATTTTACTATTTAGGGCAAAATGGCGAAAATCAAAAATGTCAATGTGACTGACTTCTAGGAACTCATAGACTCTGAGGAATGTTGAACTGCTGCTGTAGCGCTGTCATAGCTCTCTCTGCTGGGATTCCTTCACCTCGATCGAAGCTTTCGAGTCCTTTGCGGATGCCGATGATAGCTTCGAGGTAGTCGATACGCTCCAGCAGTTGTTCGTAGGTATTGAGTTGGGGGTTTGGAATGGATTTTAACGATCGTACCAAACTGAGAAGATCCGCAAGCAGTTCGTCAGGGGTGCTATCGATTTCTTGGATGAGGAGTTCTTTGATGGTCATCGCGGCATCTCACGAGGATTGATACTTTGATTGTAACGGCGATCGCTATTAGTTTTGATGGGCGATCGCTCTTGCTAGAATAATCGCAGTGTTGGGTATTTGGTGTGAGGGGATCTCGCGCTCCCTTGGACAAGCCTTGCAAGATCGCGATCGCACGCTACGCAATCTGCCCGCTCAATGGCAATGATTTTGAGATATACTTGTACCTAAATATAGGAGGTAAACTTTACACTTTGAGTTTAGATCCGAGTAGTTTAGATGAAATTCGAGAAGATATCGCTAAAATTGCCAGTCGCTATGGGGTCTTTCAATGTGTTGAATGCAGTCAGGCTATCAAAGAGTTCTTGACAATCAGAAACCTAAATGGTAAGCAGATTAAACTGGATTTAGAAAGGCAAGACCTACCTTGGTCAGTGATTTATGATTTACGACGACAGCAGCAAATTGCTACTAATGGCTACCATCAAGGGATATCAATTACAATCGACGAACAGGAAATTGTGTTTGATAATATAGATTGTAGTGGCGTGACTCGGCAGGAATGGCTACAAAATTTAACATCACCTACTCTGGAACTGGGTATGGGAAGTTTTAAGATTATAGAAGAGGAATTTTGAGCAGCAAAAGTTACAGTTATTTTCAAAAAAATGAGGTTAAAAATGCACGATTTATATACGCTGATTGAGAAAATTAAGAAAGCTCCTTCAATGTACTTGGGACGACATTCAATTATTTGTCTTCAGGCTTTTTTATCGGGTTACAGCATTGCTAAATATGACTTAGGAGAACAGCCAACGAAACAAGATAGCGATTTTATGCAGTTTCCTGAGTGGATACGAAAAAGATTCAACGTGCAGACTAGCCAATCTTGGGCTAACGTCATTCTGTTTTATTCGGAGGATGAAAGCAAAGCACTCGATCGGTTTTTTGAGCTGTTAGATGAGTTTATCGCTCGTCATTCTTCGGGTGATGCTTTAGGCGAAGCGGGATTGGATATAGAGGAAAAAGTGCAAGTTTTCAGGAGTTGATAGAAAGGACGATCGCTCTTGGTAGAATCATCGTACTGTTTGGTATTTGGTGTGAAGGGCGATCGCTCTTTTATTTTAGGCGATCGCTCATCAGAAACAAGAAAGGGCGATCGATATCTGTGCAAGCATTTCACTGTTTAGTATTTGCTTTGGTGAAGAGTTTTGAGGTAAACTAGAATTGCTCAAAGTTTCTGGAGTCTGACATGGAAACAATGAAACTGATCTCGCATATTGGAAGCGATGGCATATTGCTTCTCCAAATGCCCACTGAGTTTAAAGATACTTCTGTTGAAGTGGTAGTAGTTGTAAAGAGTCTACCCTCAGAGGAAATTAAGCCGAAGTATAACGCTTGGGGAAAACTGACTACTAAAAAATCAATTCAAGCAGCAATTGCGAGAATGGTACAACTGCGGCAAGAAATTGCCTTGGATAAAAGCTCAATCCGTTCCATGATTGAAGAAGGGCGAAGGTTTTAATGCAGTTTGTATTGGATTGTTCTGTAGCCATTAGTTGGTGCTTAGTCGATGAAGAGAACGATTATGCCAATGCTATACTCGCGATGATGCCAGATTGCGAAGCATTTGTACCAGGCATTTGGTCGCTAGAAGTTGCTAATACTCTCCTGGTTGCCGAGCGACGCAACCGCATGACAACCGAGCAATCTGAGATAGCTATTACTTTGTTACAATCACTTTTAATTCAAGTTGATGACGCCACGGATAGCAATGCACTATCGTCAACTATAGTATTAGGAAGACAAGAAGGTTTAGCTGCTTATGATGCAGCTTATTTAGAGCTAAGCTGTGGAGCATTTAAATCAGTAACGAGGCTAGTAGGGTGCGTCAGCTAGAACCCTTACGCTGAAACGGAAAACCTTAGATGCTGACGCACCTTACGCAAGTCCTTTAAATGCCGAACAGCTTAGCTCTACGATTAGAATTGCCGATCGCAACTCTTGATAATCGCTTGGCGGAAGCGGCAACTCGCTGCGGTGTGGGGTTGGTAGCTGTTGGTGGAAAAATGCCAGAGACGGAGCCGTAATGCAATTGACAACAGATAATTGCTGCATTGGTTTCATGCGATCGCTCTTTTATTTTAGGCGATCGGTCATCTGAAAAAACAAAGGGCGATCGGTCTTTCATTTTAGGATATTCCTCATCAGAAGAAAGAAAGGGCGATCGCTCCGGGTTGAAAAAATAGTCAGGGCGATCGATCTTTCATTTTAGGCTCTAGATCGTCTGAAAAAAGAAATAGCGCCTTGGAAACCGTTATTTTTCAATAACTACTGTTCTAGTAATCAAATCATGAAGTGCCTGATTATTATCAGTGAAAGGAACTGAAAGAAAGTCAACTAAAACTAATACAGTGAATAACACAAAACAGAAATACCTTCCGGTTGCTCGGCCAAATGAAATTTGATTTTCATTTAGGTCAGATACAATAATTCCAAAAGCTCTTTTACCGAGTGTTGCCTGTCTAGGAGAAC
This sequence comes from Microcoleus sp. T2B6, assembly GCF_036700475.1. Taxonomy (NCBI): domain Bacteria; kingdom Bacillati; phylum Cyanobacteriota; class Cyanophyceae; order Oscillatoriales; family Microcoleaceae; genus Microcoleus; species Microcoleus sp. T2B6. The sequence continues at coordinate 25,477 of NZ_JAUBOZ010000095.1, forward strand.
TATGATTTATCGAGTGGTAAGGCCAACCCACAATAATAAATATCAACCAAAATAGTTGATCGCTAGCTCCTGTAGAGGTAGTCGTAATGTCTTTAAATAGCGCTGGAAATAGAGCTGGAATAAAGACTGCTACTAATCCATAGATGATTGAGGTTAAGACCAACCAGATAATCAAGTCAAGGAAAAAAGCCAAGGAGCGCTTTCCAATGTTCGCATACCGCATTTCTAAAATCCTTAAATCTACTATTTGATAGTTCTCCTAGAGTTCTTATAAATCATAAAATTTTTCATAAAAAAATGTTCTATTTTGCCTAGAGTTTTACTCTGGTTTTACAGTGTTTAATCTATTTTAATACATTTTTGTACAAAAATGTATTAAAAAGTAGTAAAATGTGAGCTATAATACATAAACTATTTCAATTTTCTTGAAGCGATGAATTTTAAAGAAATGTTAAAGCTGGCTGATGGGATAGTCTTCGAGAAAACGGGTCAACACCTTGACGATTTACAAGCAGCGGTACTGCGGGGAACTCTACAACGCGAGACATACAAGCACATAGCCAAAGATTTTGACTGTTCTGAAAGTAGCGTTCGGCAAGTCGGATCGCAATTATGGCAGATACTTTCAGAAGAGTTGGGAGAAGATGTTAATAAAACGAATGTTCGATCGGCAATGGAGAGGTTGCAAGTCTCCTTATTTTCCAATGTCGTACAAGATTATGTCGGAGTTGGTAGCATTAACATCTGTGGAGAAGGTAGACACCCGCCAGATATCCCAAACTCACACCCACCAAGTCAGGAAACAGCTAACCCACAGCCAACCAAAACTTTGCATCAAGATTTAAGCGAGATGCCGGAGTTGGGTAATTTCTTCGATCGCACTTCCTCACTCCAAACCCTCACAACCTGGATTCTACAACAAAACTGCCACCTCATCACCCTCACTGGTATCAGCGGAATCGGCAAAACATCCCTAGCAGTACAACTCGTACAACAAATCAAACACGAGTTTGAGTACGCAGTTTGGTACACCCTAGACGAATTCCCCACCATCGATAAATTTCAATCTAACCTAATACAGCTTTTTTCCCAGTCAGAAAAACAAGATTCATCCCCAACAAACCAGAAACGCTTACCGCTGATTAAGTATTTGCAAAAGCATCGCTGTTTAATAGTCTTAGATGACATTCACAACCTTTTCTGTAGCGGCGAATTGGCGGGAAAATATAAACCACAATACGAAGAATATCGCTCTTTATTCAAACAGATAGAAAAATTATCCCATCAAAGTTGCTTTCTGCTAATCGGTTGGGAACCGCCGAAAGAAGTTCCTCAACTCACCAGCGAAAATACTCCCATTCGTACTTTACAACTCACTGGCTTAGACACCGCAGCCGCCGGAGAAATTCTCAGAGATAAAGGATTAGCAGAAATCGATAACTGCGAAGCACTCATTCACCGCTACCAAGGCAATCCGTTATGGTTAAAAAGCGTGGCGACTTTGATTCAAGAGTTGGGAATCGGCGCGAATGACTTATTAATAGATGATACCATATTGTTACCCGAAGATTTAAAAGATGTTTTACAGCAGCAGTACGATCGCACTTCCGAACTAGAAAAACAAGTCATGTCATTGTTGGCGACAGAAAACCAGCCAGTCAACGTCGCCAAATTGCTACAAAACGGACAAATATCATCATCCGATTTGCTAAACGCATTGCAATCTCTATCGCGGCGCTGCTTGATCGAAAAAGAAGCAAGTTTTTACACTTTGCCACCTGTACTGAAGCAATATATCAAAACTCGACGATCGCAATTAACAAACATCGACAGTGAATAAACATTTCAAACAACACCGCTTGTCAACTCTTGTTTCCTCAAATTCGGCAACAATGCCAAAACATCCAAATACCACCACCAACGCTGAGGTGTAATCTCCTCAAATTTGCGCTTCTGCATTAAATCCACAAATCTCGACAACTCCTCATAAAACTCCCTTGCTTGTTCAACTAACCGTCCATCGGCATTTGCTAATAAACCTTTCTCTTCCTCACTCAGTTGAGATTCAACTTTTGCCAACTCATCTCTAAGTTGCAACATTTCTAAATGTTCAGCCCCACTCACATCAGGAAATTCAACCATTACACAATAGTTTTTTACCAAAGTATTCATAACAAATCCTTAACTAAACCTACATAAATAAACATTGAATTAGCCAGGTAGCTTTCCGGTTCCTTTGGAGGAAAAGCCGTTTCTAAAACTCCATCCAAGCCCATCATTACCAGCCATATTGTGTTATTTACACTGCTGGTAACTGTCGGATAAAACGTTTCTCCGTAGACATACACATAAACTTTAGCATCAGCATCCCTGACAATTAAACTGATAAGTCCATTATATTCTTCAATGGTCGCATCCGGCCCTAAATGACCTAAATTAATCCTTTTGAGTAAATGAGACATTGCTTTTCCAGGTTTCCAGAGAATTCCGTCTCTCACCCGCTCAATTGCCTGCACAATCTCTAATTGCCTACCTTCATCAAAAATCAACTTTAACCTTACCGGAGAAAAACTGAACTGCAAACAAATATATCATAACCTATTGGGCATTATGGCAAAATTGCTACAAAACGGACAAATATCATCATCAGATTTGCTAAACGCCTTGCAATCTCTATCGCGGCGCTGTGCGAGCGAAAAACAGGAAAGTCTTTACACTTTGCCACCTGTACTGAAGCAATATATCAAAGGGTTGTAACGGAGATGTCGCACCAATATCAATAAGGGGCTTTTTCGTGGGTGGGGGCGGGTTTACGAGATTGTTCGTTTTAGGCAATTATTGTTGGTGAACCCGCCCCTACAAATTTTTGACAGAGGGTAAGATTTCAGTTATACCCAATCCGGCTTAAATACCTCCTTTATTTCTTAGTCTGCAGAGGCAGACTTTGTTTGACAAGAAGCGGTTTCAACCGCCCCATCATAAAGAGTGGTGACTGTGCTATCATAGAATACAAAACTTATTGAGTCGAGTTATATGACCACAATAACTACAGTCACAACAGCCTCCAAACTCGCTGATTACTACCTCTGGTTTGCGAATGATGTAGGATCCTATCTCAGCAACCACAAGCTACAAAAACTCTTGTACTACGCCCAAGCATGGTATTTAGCCTTTGAGGATACACCGCTTTTTGATGAAGATTTTGAAGCTTGGGTGCACGGGCCAACTATCCCGGCTTTATTTTATGAATACAAAGAACAATTTGACTGGAAGCCAATTCTGAAAGAAGTCGAAAAACCCGAATTTCCCGAAGAAGTACAAGAGTTTTTAGACGAGTTAGCTGACGATTATTTCTTCCGGGACGCTTATGAGTTAGAATTGATGGTGCGACGTGAAGACCCTTGGATTAATGCTAGAGGTGAGTTGCCAAGAGATGAACCTTCTCATGCTATTATTACGAAGGAATCAATGCGAGAATTTTACAAAACCCGTGTCATCGAAGAAGCATAAAAAAAGACAAGATACAGATATTCGTCGTCAGCCATCTTCCGCACCGAGAGAGGTTGTCAAAATACAAATACCGGAAGGAGTTAGTTTTTCTTTCAGGTATTATCAGGATGATAAAGATAAGTTTTCACTAGGCGGTAGAGATGCTAAGTATCTAGCATCTTTACTGAGAAGGCTGCGCGATTTGTCACAATTGAACGCTCAAGAAATTATCAATAATCAAAGTAAAAGTCTGCGCTGTCATGGCATAGTTTGGAAAAATACTACTGAACCTAATGGCTTTGGGATTCCCAATGAAGATATCCTAATCAATATCCCCTACCAGTTTCAAATATCTGCTAATGAATACGGCAGAGTGCATGGATTTTTTAGTGAAAATGTTTTTTATATTGTCTGGCTAGACCCAGACCACAATCTTTACAGTTGAAATTATAGCCGAAGGAAGAAGGAAGAAGGAAGAAGGAAGAAGGAAGAAGGAAGAAGGAAGAAGGAAGAAGGAAGAAGGAAGAAGGAA